>NZ_JAVJTO010000096.1:0-79786 GCF_040220235.1 Coleofasciculus sp. B1-GNL1-01 | reverse complement strand
CTTGAACTGATTGGCGCGTTCACGTCCAATAAAAGAAGAAACTTGAATATACTCTTTATCTAAAGATTCCCGATAGATTTTCAGGGAATCTCTGCAAAACTGAGACTGTACCGATTCTAAATTGCTTTCACTATAATCAATTAAAACTGGGTAAAACTCAACCGGGTAAGCATCTGGATCTTCTGGTAAGCTGTCACCACAAGATTCTTTTGGGAATGACATAGATTGAAATGGGTTATTAGTTAACTGGGTATCAGTTTTTTGACGAGGATTCAAAGGCTGTAAAAATTCAAATGACTCAGCAACTTTTACGGCTTCCACAAAACTCATCGCTTCACAAGGCTCTTCGTCATAACCATAGGAAGGAGAGTTAAACATAAAATCACCAAAATCTTTATTATGTTGTTCGCCATAAAAGCCTATACTAGATACTCTATCGCCCATTTTTACTGAACTTGTATATGCAATAGGAGTCAAGCCTAATGCCCGAGAATTAGCATTTACAACTGCTGATAAACCTGCCCCACCTCCTTCTACGAGGACATGGAATCCTTGAAAGCTAAAACATTGATTATTCATTGGATTCTTATACCAAATATCATAACTGTTTCCATAATCTCCTTGTTGACGAACATCAAACCGAGTTAACTCAAATCCTTGAGGAATATAGGTTGGAACTACTACTTTGAGTGTATCTGGCTTGCTACTGACTAGAAGGCTTACTTCACTTCTATCAATTGCTAATAATTCTTGCATTTGCGCTTCACTTAACAAAGCGGCTTTGGCAATTTCTTCAGTAGTTTCAAACTTCTCTGGTGTTTCCAAATTATCTGTTCTGGATGATGGATTTTCTGATAATTCTCTAATAATTTCTGGCTCTGAAATCTGTACGTTTTCAAAATATTGGCTGATAATTTCTTTAAATTGTTCTGCCTTTTCTCTACTGGTAAATGTAGCTAATTGCATACCGAAGTCAGGGCTTAAAAAGCCTAACACCTGTTGACAATATTTTGCTTGAATTAGTTTAAAATCGCGTTCTTCATTCCCATTAATGAAAACCGTATAAAGTTCAATGGGATATGCTTGTGGGTCTTCTGGTAGAGAATCACTACAAGACTCTAAGGGAAAATTAGTGGCATCAAACTGTTTTTTATCAGATACTGTTGAAGAACTAGATGAGCTTGGATTTTCTGGATTCGCAAGTTCTCCCCCTGGATTACACCCTGATAGCAAGAGTCCGATAAAGAGTTGAGTGGCTAAAAAGTATTTTATTTTCATGGTTTTATTGACTCCCTCAAAGCGCTTCTAATGCTGTAAAAATTAAAATGACTCAGCGACTTTTACTGCTTCCACAAAACTCATCGTTTCACAAGGTTCTTCGTCAAAGCCATAGTCTCAATTCCAATACGCGAACCCTTAAGCCGAATATCATTGGGGGCGAGAATATTGAAATAGTCTTCGAGTTGCATCGTTGGCTCCTTCTATTCAAACTTAAAACTAAGGCGTAGCCGGCTAAGGTGTTCGGCATTTAAACTTTAATGTCAATAATGGCTCTCATCCTTGCCGTAGTGCGTTAAGCGAAGCCATGCCGCAGGCTTTGCATCTTGCTCCCTACATCAAGCATCTTGCTCGTTACTAATACCCAATTTAAATGCTTGACAGCTTATATCTCTATAATCAAAACTCTACACTACTTTGAACCCCTCCCTAACCCTCCCCTTGCTAAGGGGAGGGAACTTTAATTTCCTCAATCAAACCGCCAATTAAACGGTAGACGCGCATAAATCCCTTTCGGATCATTCAGCGCTTGTAACATTGCCAAATCCTCTTTCAATTTCATGAACTCTGCCATTAAGGGATCAAGCTGTCGTGTAGTCTTACTATCATTCCCGACAAACTCTTCAATCAGGCGTTCTTCCAAGGTTTGGAAACGAGGATATTCTTCTAATTTCCAATCCTCACCTAAATTTGCCTCTTTGACGGCATACTCAATCGCATCATCGAGTCCGCCAATTTCATCGACTAACCCCAACTGTTTAGCATCAATACCCGACCAAACTCGCCCCTGAGCAATTTGGGCAACTTTATCTTTGGGTAGCTTGCGAGACTCAGCAACTTTATCCAGGAATTTAGTGTAAATTTGGTTCACAATGTTTTGGATTAGGGCTAACTCTTGCGGCGTTTTGGGACGAGAAACGGTTTGCAAATCAGCCAAACGTCCCGTTTTTACCACATCCCAAGTAATCCCATTCTCGTTGGCAATTTGCTGGACATTCATCAGTAGTCCAAACACTCCAATTGAACCCGTCACTGTATTGGGTTCGGCAAAAATCCGATTACCATAAGTGGAAATCCAATATCCCCCAGATGCAGCAATATCTCCCATGGAAATAATCACAGGTTTGGAGTCACGAGTAAGTTTGACTTCCCGTTGAATAATCTCAGACGCCGTAGCACTACCCCCCGGACTATTCACTCGTAAGACAACAGCTTTTACTGAATCATCAAGGCGCAATTTCCGCATTTGTGCGGCAAAGGATTCCCCTCCCACCTCTTGGACACTTCCTTCACCATCGACGATTTCACCACTGGCATAAAGGACGGCAATTTTATTTTTAGAAGCCTGTTGATGTCTAGGTTTATCGGCAATGTCTGCATAAGTAGACATCCGAATCTTGCGAAAGGATTTCTCGGTTTCACTTTCACCCGTGAGTTCCTGAAGTTGGGCAATAACTTCATCGTAATACCCCACTTTATCGACTAAGCGACGCCCGATCGCATCCGATGCTAAGACAATACCTTGAGTATCCGCGATCGCTTGTAACTCTTGAGGTGTTACTTGACGACTTTTTCCTACCGTAGTCCGAAATTCTGACCACAGATCTCCGAGTAACGCATTTATCTGCTCTCGGTTGTCTTGACTCAATTCTTTGAGAACAAAGGGTTCTACGGCTGACTTATATTTGCCTACCCGAATCACCTGAATCCCAATGCCAAATTTTTCTAAAGCCCCGGTGAAAAACATGGGCTGAGAACTAAAACCATTCATTTCCAGGCTACCCATGGGATTGAGGACAATTGTATCGGCGATTGAACTCAGATAATATTCTCCCTCCCCAGAATCGACATCGTAGGCGATAATTTTTTTGCCGCTTTCTTTGAACCGTTCTAATGCTTCTCGGACTTCTTTCAGCGTGGCAAATCCTGTACCACTACTGGTGCTTGTCTGTGATCCATCGAGGTAAAGCGCCACAATTCGGGAATCCTCAGCCGCCGCGTTTAAGGTATCGACAACCGTGCGTAATGTAATCGTGTCGGTTTCTTCTCCAGATAGTGCTTCTTCAATCGCTCGACTGGTGCTAGATGTCGGATCGGTATCCCGAACCGTTAAGGATAAATCAAAAACCAGTACCGATTTATCTTTGACTTGGGGTCCAGTATCTCTGGATGCGGCTGTGATAATTAAACTGATGAGTCCAACTGTACTGATGCCAAAAAACAAGGTAAAACCGATTAGGCTACCCAGTACACTGGCAAAGGTTTGGGTAATAAATTTACGCATTTTCGGGTTATCCGTTATGAGTTATTCGTTATCTGTTGTTTATGTTTAGTTGTTGTCCGAAACGTTTTCAATTGATTTAAGATAAGAGTTTAACTGGGATTTGACTTTCCTGATGAGTGGTTTGACTAGAGTCGGGTGTTGCTCCGTTATAAGCTGTCCTGTATCGGCTTGTATTAACCAGCGCTGGGTGTCAGACCAAGAAACTATAGCCAGCTTGACGGACAACTGCCTCTATCCTAACTTGAATATCACTGACTTTAGAGTTTGTAGTAAGCGCTAAAGTGCTTCTGGCGCTAAAGCGCAACTACAAACATTCATCCTAACTTCTTTAAGGCGTCAGATTGCCTGAGTTGAGGCAGATTGGCATTTCCTGTACAAAAGAGTACCGTGGTTATTTCCGCGATTAATAACTCCACGAGTTCATCCACCGCCTCTGTAGACTCTGATGCGGCTTGGAGAAAGGGAAAGGCTAATCCAGCTAAATCCGCACCCAGCGCGATCGCTTTGGCAACCTCTAACCCATTGCGTAATCCACCGGAAGCGATTAGGGGAACATCAGGGGCAATGTCTCGAATACTGGTGATACAATCGGCTGTGGGTAATCCCCAGTCGGCAAAGGTTTGTCCTAAGCGACGTTGCTTGAGATTTAATGCCCGTTCACTTTCAACTTTTGCCCAAGACGTTCCCCCTGCACCCGCAACATCAATGGCGCTAACACCCGCATCAAGTAGTTTCTGTGTCATGGGGGCTGAGATGCCATTGCCGACTTCTTTGGCAATCACAGGTACAGGCAGCTTGCAGCACAATTTGTGTATTTTGTCAAGCAAGCCGCGAAAATTGGTATCCCCATTCGTTTGAATACATTCCTGTAAAGGATTGAGATGCAAAATTAAGGCATCGGCGGCTAACAGTTCCACCACGCGCAAGCATTCATCCAAGCCGTAACTGTAGTTCAGTTGAACCGCACCCAAATTCGCCAATAATAGAATATCCGGTGCAAGCGATCGCACGGCAAAGGTATCCGCCACTTGTGGATTCTCCACCGCGACTCGCTGGGAACCTACACCCATGGCTAATTGATACGTTTGGGCGACTTCAGCCAGACGAAAATTAATCGTTTGCGCCTGTTGGGTTCCCCCAGTCATAGAGGATATTAGCAAGGGTGCGCCTAAGGTTTTACCCAGAAACCCGGTAGAGATATCAATTTCATCGCGGTTGATTTCCGGTAAACAACAGTGGGTAAACCGATAACGTTCTAATCCATTGGTGATTTGATTAAACTGCACATCTTCATTGAGACAAATTCTGATGTGATCGGCTTTGCGCGTTTGGGTTTCTGTCATCGTGCTGGAAAATGAGAACAGGGTAGGAGGGTAGGAGAGTTTGCAGCAGGGTTCAGCCAACGATATACTAAAAGACTTTGATTAACTCCACAGCATCTCGTCCATCAAAATCTTGCAAGTAAACCTTAACTTGTTCGTCTCTAGAGGTAGGTAGCTGTTTGCCTGTAAAGTCGGGACATATCGGTAACTCACGATGTCCGCGATCGACCAGAACTAATAACTGAATCACTTCAGGTCTACCGTATTCATTCACCGCATTGAGGGCGGCGCGAATTGTGCGCCCACTAAAGATAACATCATCGACCAATACCACAATTTTGCCCGAAAGATCACAGGAAATCTCGGTTTTCGCTGGGGTACGGACGCCAATCTGATCCAAATCATCGCGGTAGAAGGTAATATCGATCGCGCCCACGGCTACCGATTCCTGTTCTAACATTTCAATTTGCCGTCCTAGCAGCTTGGCGAGGGGAACTCCGCGAGTATAAATGCCTAAAAGCACAAGTTTAGACACATCTCCGGCACGTTCAATCACCTCAGATGCCAAACGAGTGACAGTGCGGCGCAGTTCTTCAGGGGAGAGAATTTCAATAGTTTGAGTTGGCATTCTCGTTGGTGGTTTGATGGCGGATGGGATAGGACTAGGGGAGAGAATTAGGGATATTGTCTAGAGTTCACGGCATATAGTTTGGAGTAGGGGCGGGTTGAGGGACTAATGTAAATTGTCTTTCCTAATTTGGTTGCAAAACCCGCCCTTTGTTTAAGTTTGGGGTTTTGAGGTATGACCCTTCGCTGCGCTAGTGGAGAATCGAGTTTTGATGCCATATATATAAGGATGGGAATAAATGAGAAGACTCCAGTATGGCGATCGCGATAACCAGCCAAATCAAACAGCAGTATCGGGTCAACTGTAACCCTTGGTCAATTTTGGTCGGTGTAATTGGATCAACCGGATCACCTAAAAGGGGTTTATATTTGGCAACTCCCTGATACCAGTTGGTTCCCCCAAGTTGTACGCCCAGAATAGCAGCATAAGCGCATTCACTCCAACCGGAATTGGGACTAGGATCGCTGGTTGCATCTCGGTAGCATAAACTCCATACTTTTTGAGGTTTTCCTGACAAAAGCGCTAAGGTTATTACCGTGAACCGACAGGGTAGCCAGGTTAAGTAATCCTCAAGTTTAGCACTGAACCACCCTAAATCTGTATAAGGTTCGCGTCGATAACCAATCATTGAATCGAGAGTGCTAGCCGCTTTATAGGCTAAAGCCAAGGGAACGCTACCCACTATCGGAAAAAACGCGCCAATAATAGCATAAAATAAGGGCGCTGTAACACCATCCGTAGCATTTTCGGCGATAGTCTCTAGAACCGCCCGAAACATTTCCGGCGCTGTCAATTTTTCTGTATCTCGACCCACATATTGACGCAAACGAGAACGCGCTTGCTCTAACTCTTCATCAGTTAGCGGTTGTACCACATCATCAGCCGCGTTTCGTAAACTGCGACCCGCAAAACAGCTTGCTAGCAGAATACTTTCAACCCCAATCCCTACCCAAGGATGAAGCCAGTTTGCTGCCAACACGATGAACCAGCCTGCCATACCACTACCGATAATTAATCCTAACCCCAATCCAATTCCGGCGAGGCGGCGTTCCCATGGACGATAAAGATTGTGAATTATCCATTGGCTAAAGTGAGAAATCAGCCAACCCATGACTTGGACGGGATGAAGCCAACCCCAAGGATCACCTATCCAGTAATCTAGACTGGCGGCAAGTAACAAAACAATGACACTTCTAGTCAATCTTGTTGCCTTTGAGCGTATCTATATTATCTTCCCAATTCGCACCATCAAACGGCACTCTGGCAAATCGAGACAGGACATCATCATCGAGACAACGCAGGTTAACATCAATCGACTGGGGATGAGAACGGGGACGATAAAAGGGGTGAATCCCACAAATACGGCAGAATGTATGTTTAGCGGTATGGGTATTAAACGTATACGTTGTTAAAACGTCAGCCCCACTCAATAGAGTAAACCGTTCCGGGGGTACAATTAGGTGGATGAAGCCTTTTTTGCGACAAATTGAACAATTGCAATCGATTGCCTCGTGCTGGTCAACTGTCACACGGAAACGGACAGAACCACAGTGACAGCCCCCTTGATAGGTAATCAGTTGATTCATACTGGTCATTCCCGATCAAAGCCTCTATTAAATCACAAAACTGGTTTGTTCTCCTTGAGCCGCTTGCCAACTTCGAGCATCATAGTAAAGATCGGCAAGGGTTATGCTATATAGGGCATCTTTGAGTTTTTCATGCAGTCGATGCCACAAGGTTAAAGTTACCCAGTCTTCAGCTTGAGTGGCATCTGCCTGGTGGTGGTGTAACGGTTCGATTGTTTCACCAACGGCTTCTAAAATCTGACCCAGAGAAATTTTTGAAGGTTTGCGAGCTAATTGATAGCCACCTTGAGAACCCCGTACTGAATTCACTAAATTAGCACGACGCATTTCAATCAGTAGTTTCTCTAAATAGGGTGCGGGTAGATCTTGGCGCTGGGCAATCATTTTAACGGATGTTGGTCCATAACCGGGCTGTAGGCTGAGATCAAGGAGCGCTTTAACACTATAATGTCCGCGAGTTGTCAACTTCATAGGGATTGTAATCTCTCCTAGCTTGGAGTTGGTTTGAAGCTGGAGTCTAATTCAGCCAGTTTCAGGTTGGGTTGTACAGGGTTAAGAGTTGAACGGTTTTTTTTTATTGACGTCCCCGGAAGGTTGTACTGTCAACTATAACCAGGTGGGTTTTTCCTGAAGCCTGATAACGCCTCCCATCAATCCTGAGTTTTACACATCATTGGTTTTTGTTGCTGACTCGATCAACTGGAAACGCCTCACCTTATCACTCCGTATCCATTGCTGACACGTTCTCCAGTCGGCGGTTGATTTGTTAAACAGATAAATTCAACAAATATAAGCAACTATGTTGACAGTATCCGTGTAATATAGTTCTATAGAGGATGATATAAGACCAAGATTTTGTTATCTTGGTTATGTATCAGTATAGCGAAATCGCTACCTGAGACCTCACTGTTTAGGTTTAGATTCAAGTTGATGGCTAAAAAGAAAAAAATGGAGTCCAAGATGGAACCCTTAGAGGGTCAAGCACTGCTTGAGAAAGTTAGAGAGCTAGGTAACCTCAGCAAAGAAGAAAAAGCTAGAGCCTGTGGCTACTACACCGTAACTAAAAACGATGTAGAGCGCGTCAATATGATGAAATTCCTGAATGCGCTGATTGACGCTGAGGGTATTGAATTAGATAGCAAAGCCAATGGCAATGGACGCGGGGGTAGGAGTGCGAGCTATCGCATCTCTGTGCAATCTAACGGTAATCTGCTTATTGGTTCTGCTTATACGAAACAGATGGGTTTACAACCTGGGGATGAATTTGAAATCACCTTAGGTCGTAAGCACATTCATCTCAAGCAACTTGGCGCAGAAGAGGAAATTGATGAGTAAGACTCAGGCGATAGCTAAGGAAAAGCTAAAAGCCTAAAGAGGCTGACTGTTTACCAGCATTTCAATTGCCTTGAGTCACATAGCAACAACGGATAAGTCCGCGTCCCAACCATCAGGTTGGGCGATAGGATTTTTATTGGAGTTGGCAAAAAAGACCCCCGTTATAATCCAGAAGATTTAGCGGGGGATACATCGTGCTATTCATTGAAATGGCTAAGATATAGCACTAGGCATTCTAGTTAATCCAATGGGGAGAGGTCATCAACAATAACAGAGACACATACATCCCCCAAAACAAGATGAAAATAAATTGAATGTCGCGTCGAGCCACGAGGATAGCCGCGATCGCGAAGGTTAAGGCGACGGAACTAGAAACGACAGGTAAAAGGCTTCCAGAGGCTTCTAGTAGGAAATAAACAGTAGCGGCGATTGCCCCTAAAGACATGAGACTCAATCCAAAAACCCAGAGACGCGGATAGGATTGAGAGCGGGGCGAATTCCACACGGCAGCAAGTTGAGCGCCACCTGCTAGGGCTAAAGCGGGGTAGATTGGTAAACTATACGCCGATAAGGGAGACCCGATTAGACAAACGGCTCCCCCATAAACACCCGTCCAAACCAATACGAATTTTGCCCAACCCCAATTGCGATGAGTCCACGCCAACCCTAATCCATAAGACGCAAAGAGTAACCAGGGAACCGAGAATTTTAAGAACTCCACTAGGTAATCGTAATAGCCAGTAAGAGTCCTGGGAATCTTGACAGAATGCCAAAAGGGTTGTAAAGATTCTTGGATCAGATTGGCAGTGAGAAATGCTTGACCCTCAAGCCAGGGTAGAGTATACCAAACCAATCCGGGGATGATACCTAATATCCAACCCAACCACCAATAGCCAGATCTGAGCAGTCTCGGCGTATCCCAGGCAATAAAAATCAAACCGATTGCCAGCAAAAGCAATCCGAATCCAATTCCCTGAGTCAGACCAATTAAAGCGAATCCAATACCGGCTACCAATGACCAACGCAAATCACGACGCGATCGCAACAGACATAGCATCATTAGCATCACAAAGAATAACACTGCACTATCTGCGATCGCGAGACGTCCATACTGCACCACAGGGAATACAGTTAAATAAATGAAGCTCGAAAAAAGCGCATTTTGACGAGAGGGGAAAATTTCTCGACCGATTCCATAGAAAAGGGGAACAGACAGAGCGCTCAGAAGGGCAGTCGGTAAGCGGGTGATCAAGGTATTATCATTCCCTGTCTTATAAGCCAAAGCAATTAGCCAATATAGTAAGGGTGGATCTTCAACATAGGATTTGTCCCCAAACGTTGGATAAAACCATTGCCAAGATGCCAAAGGCGTGGTAGTTAATTCACCAGCGACCTGATTGATCGTTTGTTCACCCCCATTTAACAGAGGTGGGCTATCCAGATTTAGGCAAAATAAGAGCAAAGCGGCTAAGAGTAAGCCGAACATCCACATCCGCTCAATCCAACGTTGAGTTTTGCGAATTCGACTCTCTGAGCGTCCCGAAATAAATGTTTGACGATTCATCTTTAAACGAACAAGTTAGAGTGCTGCTGGTCGCCAGTCGTTCACCTTGCTGCCATCCAACAGGTTGCCATTGCCTTCACCGTGACTCAACCCGTGGCGCGACCTAATCAAACGGTGACTTTTCAATTATGACTTTTCAGTTAAAAATAAAAAACTCTGACTACCTCGATCAGTGTAACTTTAGGAATAACTATCGTCGGGATTAAGTCAGCTAAACCTGCTTCAGAGCGACAAGTCTAGCAAAAACTGACTTGCTTATAGATAGATAGACGTAGCCGCGTTAGGATCAACGTTAGCGTCACACCCTTGGGGTTAACCGAATCACTCCTGCCGCTTATTCACAGTAATATAGTTAGGCTTTATCAACTCAACTTGCTCATTTTGCTAAATAGAGCCAATCATCAGGCATCTAGAACTTAATCGATCACCTGCGACAAGCATACCTATGGAAGGATCTTTTGAATTAACCCTACAAATGGTCATCGCTGTCTGTGCTGGAATCAGCGCTCAGGTGATTGCCGAATACCTAAAAGTCCCTAGCATCGTCTTTCTGCTGATCTTCGGCGTTGCCCTCGGCTCCGATGGTTTAGGGTTATTACACCCCCAAGAACTGGGAGTGGGTCTGGAAGTCATTGTTGCCTTATCCGTAGCCGTGATTCTGTTTGAGGGAGGACTGAATCTCAACCTACGCGACTTAGGCAAAGTATCCGGTTCTCTGAGAAACCTCGTCACCCTGGGAACACTGATTACCCTGCTAGGCGGTGGAATGGCTGCCCATTGGTTAGGAGAATTTCCCTGGTCGATTGCCTTTCTCTATGCGGCTCTCGTGGTGGTGACGGGTCCGACGGTGATTGGTCCACTGCTCAAACAAGTGAAAGTAGACCGACGAGTTGCCGCCCTTTTAGAAGGAGAAGGGGTATTAATTGACCCCGTGGGGGCGATTCTATCCGTTGTCGTCCTGGATACCATTCTCAACAGCGAGGCGGGAGCCTCTGCTGCCATTGTCGGTCTAGGGTTACGCCTGAGTATTGGTGGTGTGATTGGCGGTATTGGTGGCTGGCTGCTGGGTTTATTTCTCAAACGAGCCGATTTTCTTTCAGAAGACCTGAAAAACCTGGTTGTGTTAGCTGGGATGTTAGGCTTATTTGGCTTGGCACAAACGATTCGCTCCGAATCCGGATTAATGGCAACTGTCGTCGCCGGAATCGTCGTCGGCGCATCTTCTCTACCAGAAGAACGGCTGTTACGACGGTTTAAAGGACAATTAACCGTGCTGGGGGTGTCCGTACTCTTCGTTCTCCTCTCCGCCGATTTGTCCATTGACAGTGTTTTCGCCTTAGGCTGGGGCAGTGTCTTCACGGTTTTGGCATTAATGACGCTGGTGCGCCCCGTGAGTGTCAGCTTATGTACCTGGAATAGCGGCTTAAATTGGCGACAAAAAATCTTTTTATCCTGGATTGCGCCCAAAGGAATTGTCAGTGCTTCCGTTGCCTCCTTATTTGCGATTCTCTTAACCGAACGCGGGATTAATGGGGGAGATTCGATTAAAGCCCTGGTCTTCCTAACGATTATGCTGACGGTATTTTTACAAGGGTTAACGGCGCGTTGGGTTGCCCAATGGCTACAACTGAATCCCCAGGAAAAGGCAACGGGTGCGGTGATTGTGGGCTGTAATCCTTTGAGTCGTCTGATTGCGCGTTTGTTTCAAGAACAGGGAGAAGATGTTGTCCTCATCGACACTGATCCCGAAGCCTGCCAAAAAGCCGAGGAAGAAAATCTGCGGGTGTTTCAAAGCAGTGGTTTAGATGTTGAGGTTTTAGAAGAAGCTGGGATTGAATCGGTGGGTACATTTCTGGCAATGACCAATAATGGGGAAGTGAACCTCGTCTTAGGGCAACGCGCCGTGGAAGAGTTTACTCCACCGCGAGTGGTTGCTGTATTTCCTCGTGATCCCCAAGGCAATGCCTCAAATAATAAAACCAAAATTCATCAAGCCTTTGTGCCGCAACTACCGATTAAGACGTGGAACAAATATATTGTCGAGGGACAAGTCAAGTTAGGTACAACCACGTTAAAAGAGTCGGGATTAGCTTTTCAGCGAGCGCATTTACAAGCGTTGATTCGGGCGGGAGAACTGGTTCCCTTATTAATCGAACGGCAAGCCAGTTTACAAGTGGCTAGCGCTAATGAAACTTGGCAAGCTGGCGATCAAATTATTTATCTGCTGCATGATCCCAGACCTAAACTCTTGAAACGCTTATCCGGTGGCAGTTCGTCCTCCCGGCTGGCGGTAGAAAAGTTGCCAGAGGTTGAGGAGATTCCGATTTCTGAGCCTGTGGAAGAGAAAGTGGTTAAAGAAATTGCCAATAAACCGAAGGGTGAAAAAGAGGCGAAGGTTGAAGGATGAAACAGTTTTGACCACTTCGCAAAGCTTTTCGGGCATGGCGTGCGAGTGTGTAGGGGCGGGTTTAGACGCTTCCTTAGTGGGGGTAGCGATAACATTTCAACAAAACCCGCCCTGACAATGCAGGTTTTTTTATTCAATACTGTCTAATGATTCAGAGGAATCGCTCACTGAATAAAGGGCGCAAGCCTTGCGCCCCTACGATTTTTACCTTATAGCACTACGCACACAGGTTAGGACAAAAGAAGAAAAATTTAAATCGCTTTGACCCTGAGCGAAGTCGAAGGGTCAATCCCTTGAGGAGTCAGTGTTTTTCTTCAAAGAAAGCCCATTGCCTATTGCCCATTGCCTAGCGCGTAGCGCTATAAATAGGGAACCCATGATTTCATTGGTTCTGGCGAACCATACCAAAGTCCCTGTCTTCGCGGTGAATGCAGCACCCCTTCTAAGGTGAGATTCACCGCCCCCTCTAAATGAGCCGCTTCAATGGGAGTAATCCCATCTCCCCAACAATTGCCGACTCCACAGGTTTGCTGATAACTGTTATACGCTAACCATTGACCCAAACGTCGTTGACCATAAATAGCTTTACCCGCGACACAAATATATTTAACCTGGGGATAAAATGCCCCCGGATAGTTGATTGCCACGAAATCCAGATTACGTTTTGTCCAGCGCTCTTGGCTAGTATGAGGTGTCCCTAACGTTACCAATGTGGCAATAGCAGGATGAGCATTCCAAAATCCGGGGACTGAGGATATTACATCGCCATGAATATCGTAGGGTTTTTCGCCCAGGTAGATTCGGGCAATCCAGCCTCCGGCGGAATGACCAATCAGATTAACCTGAGTGGCGTTGTAATCTGCCATAACCTGTTTCACGGTTTGGTCAAGTTGCCGTAAGATGGGCAAGACTGAACGACCGCCAATGGTGGGCATCCAATCGCCTTGTCGTAGCGGTACAGTAACGGTGGGAAACCCTAACTGATTTAACGCGGTTTCTAATCCTCGATATTCAGTTGCCCCGGCAAAAAAACCCGGTAGAATAACAGTCGGTAGTGGCATTTGGGATTTTAGAGCTTTTTAATTATTAATCAAACGTAACAAATAATCATGGGGCAAGTTGGCACACTTTACGGTCTGAGTGTCGGTCCAGGCGATCGCGAATTAATCACGCTTAAAGCCCTGCGTATCCTCAAACAAGCACCTGTGGTGGCGTTTCCGGCGGGAGTAAGGGGGAAACTGGGTATGGCTCAACAAATTATCGGGCAATGGTTAGACACTCAACAGGTTCAACTGCCTTTAACATTTCCTTACGTGCAAGACCTTGACATTCTTACCCAAGCGTGGAATAAAGCCGCCGAACAGGTTTGGCATTATCTAAACGTTGGGCAAGATGTGGCGTTTGTTTGTGAAGGGGATATCAGTTTTTACAGCACGTTTACCTATTTGGCGCAAACCTTGCAACAGCAGCAACCTACCGCCGTAGTGCAAATGATTCCTGGCGTTTGTTCACCCATGGCAGCCGCCTCAGTGTTAGGATTACCGCTAACGGTACAGCGCGATCGCTTGGTGGTGCTGCCAGCTCTCTATAATGTAAAGGAACTGGAAACAATTTTAGACTGGGCGGATGTCATAGTCCTGATGAAAGTAAGTTCAGTGTATGAACAGGTTTGGCAGGTGTTGCATCGCCGCCAATTATTGGACACCACTTGGGTAGTCGAACGTGCTACCCTACCGGATCAAGTGATTTATCACGATTTACGCGATCGCCCAACGCTGAAATTACCCTACTTTTCGATCATGATTGTCAACGTTACTCAATCCCTGAGTTCAATTAGACTCTAGATTATTTTTATTAACGGCGTCGCGGAAGTCCTCACCCAAGGGCGAAGTAGGGTGAGGATGGACAGCGGGAAATTGAGGAACGAAATTTCCAATCTTCAGGACTTGCTTACCTTAAATGGTATATAGTGGTAAGAGGAGGTGAAAGCGATGCGACATCAAGCCATCAAAGTTAGGCTATATCCGACAACTGAACAACAAGTGATACTAGCTCAACACTTTGGCTGTAGTCGCTGGTGGTGGAATTATGCACTCAATTTGTGCATTGAAACTTACCAGTTAACGGGTAAAGGCTTGACACGTTCAGCATTAAACGCATTTTTGCCTAAGCTCAAGAAACAGGAGGAAACCGAATGGTTATCTGAATGCTATTCTCAAGTTTTGCAAGCTACCACACTAAACCTGGTAGCTGCCTACAAAAACTTTTTCGAGGGTAGAGCTAGATACCCAAGGTTCAAGGCTAAAAGGAATAAGCAATCCATTCAGTATCCTCAGTCGGTTAAAGTTGTTGATGGTTGCCTCAAGTTTCCCGGTCGTGTTGGCGTAGTCAAAACTAAAATACACCGACCAATTGAAGGAACTATCAAGACAGTAACGGTTAGCATGACGCCATCGGGTAAGTATTTTGCATCTGTATTAACCGAGGTAGAAGGGGATAATCCTCCTGTCAGCACTCTCGCAAGTCGAAGTGAAGGTAAAATTGCCGGGATTGACTTGGGATTAAAGGATTTTGCCATTGTTAACGATGGGGTTAAAACCTCTAAGTTTGATCACCCCAAACATTTAGCCAAGCATGAGCGTAACCTCAAGCGGAAGCAACAGAAATTAGACAGAAAGGAGAAAGGAAGCAAGTCACGAGATCAAGCCAGGAAACTGGTGGCTAGGGTTCACGAACGAGTTAGTAATGTCCGTCAAGACTACTTACATAAGCTATCGAGAAAGCTTGTTGACGAAAACCAAGTTATCGTAGTCGAAAGTCTAAATACTAAAGGCATGGTTCGGAACCACAAACTAGCTAAAGCAATTTCTGATGTAGGCTGGGGAATGTTTGTCAATTTTCTATCGTACAAACTCGAAAAAGAGGGTAAGGTACTGGTAGAGATTGACCGATGGTTTCCTAGTTCAAAACTCTGCTCAAACTGTCATTATCAGGTAGACGAGATGCCCTTGGAGGTTAGGAGTTGGACTTGTCCGAGCTGTGGCACTCATCATGATAGAGATGGTAATGCCTCAGCAAATATTAGAGCGGAAGGTGTCAGAATGCTTCGACAGGCTCAACAACATTTATCGGTCTCAGGGACTGGGACTGCTGCTGGTGGAGGGGATGTGAGACCGAAGCTTGGGCGTAAGTCTAAGCTGACGCAATCCCCAGCGAAACCAGAAGCTCAGGCTTCAACGAAATAAGCCTGAGTAGTTCACAACGAATAGAATTCCCGACAACCCCGCAACGGAGAGCATGATAACGGCTATGTCGAATCTTTTATTTAGAACGGTTTCCGAGAAACTTAATCAGCCAACCGGAATCGCCGTCATGGCATCGGTGGGTATTCATGTCATCTTGGGGCTAACCTTACCCTCTTATGTCCCCGTTTTTTCCAATGAAGCGCCACTAACTCGGCGAACTGTACAAATGCTGGAATTAAGCGAAGCCGATTTGAGTCGCCTACCCGATTTATCAGTGCCAACGGTTCCCCCCTATATTTATCAGCAGACACCATTACAATCGCCATTCCCACCGCTCCCACCTCTCCCCTCTCAGGATTCCTTAGATTCTTTACCCCTCGATGGCAACATTTCCGTGGCGTCCCCTTCACAATCGTTAAAAATTCCGTCATCGTCGTCTTCGACTCGGAAACGAACCAGAACCCGAATCTCCCGGAATCAACCGAGTACTCCATTTCCACCCATGAGGAGAAATCTAGGAATTCCAGTTTTTCCCAGCCAACTTCCGCCACCGCCTCCCCCAGGAACAATGAATCCTGAATCAAGATCCATACAAACAGAGCCGATGCCGAGTATTGATCGTTTGGCAGCGCAATTACGCGATGATCGCAACTCATCGGTGTTAACGAATCCACGCTCTAAACCACCGGAACCCCACAGAGATAAAAAGGAAGTTGCTCTCAATCAAGAGACTGATCCCGCCGCTAATGAAGATGATCCAACCCCAAATCCGGAAGAGACGGCATCAGAATCGGATCAGTCAGTAGCCGAGAAACCCAACTCTGAGCAACAGTCAGATATCACTGGCGCTGAAGAGAATAAGGTACAACCTCCACCCAGAACATTGATTGCTTCTTATCCCAAAGCCGCTTGCCAGAAGCGGGCGAATGGCAACGTCCGATATAGCGTCGTTGTCGGCACTGATGGCAAACCGACGAATTTACAAGTCATTCAACGAGCAGGTGATCCCATTCTTGAGCAAAAGGCACAAGATACAATTCAAGCTCATCGTTTTCTGAATCGCACGGAACAGCCCCAGGAATACCAAGTCTCGGTAGAGTTCTCAGGTCAAGACAAGGTGTGTCCGAAGCCAACACCTCCCGAAGCCTCGGATCAGACTCCTGAGGGTTCTAATTCGCCAACACCCCAACCTGAGAATCCGGAGGCGGCTGAGGACTCGAATTCCCCAAGTTCTTCCTCATCCAATTCAGAAACCTCGGATGGTGATCCAGAAAACTCTGAACAACCATCGCCATCAGACACAACCTCAGAGTCCGAGGCTCAAAAAGACCAACCTGAAGAGTCAGCGAATCCAGCAGAGGAAAGCCCTGAAGCCTCCAACCCACCTGACGTAGTTGTACCCATACTCTAGCCTCAGATGGGCTGGCGCTATCAATTTTTGACCCGTCTCATCCTTGATCCCCAACCGGATGTTAAGATGATCGACGGTTAGAATTATCCCCTCCGAGATTACAGCAAAAAGGAACCCAAGTCATTATGCCTTCACGAGAACCTCGCCGCATACTCATAACAGGTGGAGCGGGGTTTATTGGCTCCAACTTCGTCCATCACTGGTGCGATCGCTACCCCGATGATCGAGTCGTTGTTCTCGATTTGCTCAGTTACGCCGGCAATCGTCGGAATCTAGAGCCAGTCGAGGGACGAGAGAATTTGCGGTTTGTACCGGGAGATATTTGCGATCGCACGTTGGTTGATGCCTTACTCCGCAGTGAGACAATTGATACCGTCGCCCACTTTGCGGCGGAATCCCATGTTGACCGCTCCATTTTAGGACCCGAAGCGTTTGTGAGAACAAATGTTCTGGGTACATCAACTCTAGTCGAAGCCTTTCGCCAGCATTGGAAAAAACGGGGGTGTCCAAAGAGCGATCGCTTCCTTCATGTGTCTACGGATGAAGTATACGGCAGCTTGAGTCCGAATGACCCGTTATTTAGTGAAACAACACCCTATCAACCCAACAGTCCGTATGCGGCGTCTAAAGCGGGTAGTGATCACATCATTCGTGCCTATCATCATACCTACGGCGTCCCCACATTAATTACCAATTGCTCAAATAACTACGGTCCCTATCAGTTTCCCGAAAAGCTGATTCCCTTGATGTGTATTAACATCATGCTGGGTCAACCCTTACCCGTTTATGGAGATGGACAGCATGTGCGGGACTGGCTTTATGTGAATGATCACTGTCAAGCCATTGATTTAGTCATTCACCAAGGAACTCCCGGCGAAACCTATAACATTGGCGGTAACAACCAAATCAAGAACCTGGATTTGGTTCAGATGGTTTGCCAGCTTATGGATGAATTAGCTTCGGATTTACCTGTTTCTCCCAGTAAAAAGTTAATTACTTCTGTAAAAGATCGACCCGGACACGATCGCCGATACGGGATTGATGCTCGCAAAATTAAGGCAAAACTGGGTTGGACACCTCAAGAAACCATTGAAGGGGGATTACGTAGCACCGTTGAATGGTATTTGACCCATCGGGATTGGTGGGAACCGTTGCTGTCGAAGGAGTACAAAGATTACTACCGGAAAATTTATGGTTAAATCAGCAAAGGATGTTTGCAGATAGTTGGGTGAGGATATAAGCTGTTCGGTATTCAAACCTTAATGTCAACAATGACGAAATCCTTGTAGTGCGTTTAGCGAAGCCATGCCGCAGGCTTTGCATCTTGCTCGCTACTCATACCCAATTTACGGCAGTTTTCAAGTTAGTAGACTACAGACGATGATTGCGCCCAAAAGCATCGGTTAAGTCAAAGGGCAGATCTGCACAGAGTCCTTTAACACTTTTTTTCGGAATATTGGGAGATTTTCTGCGGAGAAATTGCACAAAATCTAAAACTTCATTTTGTTGACTTGGGGGCAGTTGGCGGAGTTCTCTGAGAACGATGGATTCGATAGTGTTCATATTGTGTTCCAATACCTTTTTGCTAACGCTTGCTAACCAATACACTCCTTGAGGGAGGGTGTATTAACCAGCGAGATTAATCTCCATTATGAATCAATTATCACTCGTAGGGGTACGGCATTGCCGTACCCTTACCTCATGTACCTCTTTACGGCTGCATCTGTTGAATTTGGTCAAGGGCATTTTGATAAATTGTCATATTACCCTGTTGTCTGGATAACTCTGCCGCCTTTTGGAAATCCGCGATCGCTTCTTCTTCGTTCCCTAATTGAACAAAGGCAGTTCCCCGATTGTAGTAGGCAGCAGCATAGTTAGGATCACGTTGAATCGATTGAGTGAAATCGGCAATTCCCTCCTGAAGTTCCCCCTGTACTACACGGACAACTCCGCGATTATAGTAAGGTTGAGCATTATTAGGGTCAATCGTAATTGCCTGATTAAAGTCAGCGAGTGCTGCTTGGGTATCTCCCTGTTTAAAATAGACAGCTCCTCGAGTATAGTAGGCTTGAGCATCGTTCGGATCAACCTCAATTGCCCGATTAAAGTCGCGAATTGCCGCCTCCATGTTGCCCTGTTTCACACGGGCAACTGCGCGGTTGTGATAAGCTGGAGCGAAGTTAGGGTCAATTTCAATTGCTGTGTCAAAGTCGGCTAGCGCTTTCTGGACTTCTCCCTGTTGTCCGTAAGCAACTCCCCGATTGTCATAGGCTGGGGCGTAATTAGGATCAATTTCAATCGCCCGGTTAAAGTCGGTGATCGCACTATCAATGTCCCCCTGTTGCTGACGAGCAAATCCTCTGAAGTTGTATGCTTGGGCAGAGTTTGGATTAATCTCAGTCCACCGATTAAAGTCCCTAATTGCACCACTAATATCACCCTGTTTCAGGCGAAAAATTCCTCGTTGAGCATAAGCTGGGGAATAAAAAGGGTTAAGCTCAATTGCTCGATTAAAGTTAGTGATTGCTCCCTTAAGATCACCACTTTGCTCTTGCTGTATTCCTCGTTGGATAAAATCCTCAGGAGTGGTTTGGGCAATATAATCTTTGAGCGTAACCGCATCTATTGGGCAATTTTGAACAGCACGAGCAGTTATTGGGGTGATCAGGATAGCCGTTAAACCCAATAGAGGAATTGTACGGTGAATGAATTTCATAGATGTCTCCTGAACTCGACATATTAAATGGGGAATTTATGTATGATGTAGAGTGGATTACTGCTGAAGTTCCTGGATTTGGTCAAGGGCATTTTGGTAAAATGTCATTTGACCCTGTTGTCTAAACAAATCGGCGGCTTTCTGGAAATCCGCGATCGCTTCTTCTTCGTTGCCTAATTGAACAAGGGCAGTTCCCCGTTGGTAGTAAGCGGCAGCATTATTGGGAATAATCTCAATTACCTGAGTGTAGTCAGCAATGGCACTCTCAATATCTCCTGTTTTTCGGTGAGTATGTCCCCGGTTTGCGTAGGCGAGAGCTAGATAGGGATTAATCTCAATTGCCTGGTTCAAATCGGCAAAAGCTTTCTGCATTTCTCCCCGTTGCAGATATGCAAATCCCCGGTTGTTGTAAGCCATAGCATAATTGGGGTTCAGTTTAATGGCTTGAGTAAAGTCGCGGATAGCATTCTGTATTTCTATGAGTTTCAGGTAAATAGTACCTCGGTTGCTGTAGGCGATTGCTAGGTTAGGTTCAATCTCAATTGCCTTACTGAAGTCAGCCAAAGCTTCCTCTAGCTGTCCCTGTTCTCGATACAAAAGTCCGCGATTATTGTACGCTAAACCATAATTTGGATTAAGCTGTATTGCTTGATTAAAGTCAGACATGGCTTTCTCAATATTGCCATATTGAATATAAGCAATACCTCTATTATAGTAAGCATCAGCATCATTGACATTAATATTTATTGCCTGATTGAAGTCTGATATGGCTTGTTCAATATCTCCCTGATTTAGATAAGTGCTTCCTCGATTGTTATAAGCCCTAACGAAATTAGGCTGAAGCTCGATTGCTTGAGTGTAGTCAGCGATTGCCTTTTGGATTTCTCCTAATTTTTCAAAAGCCACCCCTCGATTGTGATAAGCACCAACTAAACTAGGATCAAGTTCTATTGCCTGAGTGTAGTCAGCAATTGATTTTTGAGCTTCTCCGAGTTGATCAAAAGCAAGTCCTCGATGATTATAGGCATTGGCAAAGTTAGAATCAAGCTCTATTGCTGTGTTAAAATCAGCGATTGCCTCTTGAAGATTACCTAATATTAAACGTGCAAATCCTCGGTAATCATAGACGGGAGCCAAATTAGGCTCAACTGCAATCGCCTCAGTGAAATCATCAATTGCTCCGCGCAAGTCTCCTCTTTCTAATTTTTCTACTGCTTGTTGAAGAAAATCATCAACCGTATTTTGGGCAATGTAGCGGTTAACTGTGGTAGACCCAATTTGAACAGGTTGGATTGCATGAGTAGTAACTGGAATGATTAGGACAGAAGTTAAACCCAATAAAGGAATTGTAGCATGAATTAGTCTCATAGATTCCTCCTGATATCGACTTATTTCATATAAATTGCCGAATAATGTAGCAGCAATTACTGCTGAAGCATCTGGATTTGGTCAAGGGACAATTGGTAAAGCGTCATGTCACCCTGCTGTCTAGATAAATCTGCTGCCTTTTGGAAATCCGCGATCGCTTCTTCTTTTTTACCTAATTGAATACGGGTAAGACCTCGACTATAATAGGCTGAGGTGTAGTTGGGATTAATTTCAATCGCTTGGTTAAGATCAGTGAGAGCTTGTTGAATATTTCCTTGTTGCAGATGAACAAACCCACGATTTGAGTAGGCTTGAGCGTAGTTAGGATTAATCTTAATCGCTTGGTTAAAATCCGCAATAGCTTCTTGGAGTTTGCCCTGCTCTAACAATGCACTTCCTCGGTTATTATAGGCTAAGAATAGGTTGGCGTTCAACTCAATTGCTTGGTTAAAATTAGCTATTGCCTCTTGAAGTTCGCCTTGTTGTAGATAAATAAGTCCCCGATTGTTGTAGGGCATCGCTAAGTCAGAATCCAGCTCAATTGCTTGGTTGAAGTCAGAAAGGGCTTGTTGAATATCACCCTGTTGCAGACGAGCAACTCCTCGATCAGCATAAGCTTGTACATTATTAGGATCGAGCTGGATTACTCGGTTCAAATCGGAAATCGCCCCTTGAATATTTCTCTGTGTTAAATGAACACTAGCCCTGTTTTGATAAAACAAAGTATTATTAGGCTTAAGTTCAATCGCTTGGTTGAAGTCAGAAAGGGCTTGTTGAAGATTTCCCTGTTGCAGACGAGCAAATCCTCGGCTATTATATGCCATAGCATAATTAGGATTAATCTCCAGTGTCCGGTTAAAATCCGCGATCGCACGATTAATGTTCCCGATTGAAAAATATGACACTCCACGATTATTGTAGGCTTTAGCCAAGTTAGGATTTAACTCGATTGCTTGATTGAAGTCCTCAATTGCTTCTCTGAAGTCACCTGTTTCTAATTTTTGTACTCCTCGTCGGAGAAAATCCTCAGCAGTAGTTTGGGCGATGAAACTCTCCGCCGTGGTCAAGCTAGTTCTAGGAAATTGAACTTCGCTAGCTGCAACTGGATTGATGAAAATGGCAGATAAACCCAACAGGTAAATCGTGCGGCGAATAATATCTGGAATCCCTACAATATTTTGCCTGTTTTCATAGTCTAATACCTGCTTAAGATAATTCAATTTGATATGCATCAGTTCCTCCCTAAGTTGGTCATTCCTCTGTAGAGATAGGAATACCTTACGTATTAATAGCAAGAGCATTGGTCACATCAAGGGATGAGAACAAGCTCGATCCAGTAATCACTGTAATGAACTCTTACTAACATCCTCTCTCTATTATGGCAGGTAGGTCAATGACTATTAGCTGATTTTAATTAAACTTAAACCTTTTAACTTATTGATAAAAAATATCAATTTGCCCTAGAATTGACAATTTTTATTGATACTTGATTAGTCACTTGGTTTCATTCCTAAAACTGACACAGTGTAAAAATGTGATAACTGAACCACCCTAATAATTTTTTATACCGTTTGTTAGAGGAAAAAATTATGTCTCTTCACTATAATGGGAAGTTCTGATACCTTGACTTTGAGTTGGAAACCCCATGTTGCAGAAGAATAGCACTGACGTATGGGTTTGTCGTGGGCGATGCTAGGATTTTTAGCGCTGAAGCGCAACTACGAACTTAGAGTTAGTCCATAACATTCGTGTTAGGGTGGGATCAGGGCTTATGGATTCCGGTGAGTTAATTAAAAAATTATGAAATCAGCCAATAAAATTATCATAGGCTTTCTCTTAGTCGTCATCCTCGGCTTACCTTTCTCTCACACCTTGGTTCACATTCTTACTGAAGCCTGGTGGTTTAATTCCGTTAACTTTTCAGATGTATTCTGGACGCGGATCACCTGGAAAATTATTGCTTGGGTGGGAACGTTTATTATTTACGGACTATTCTTGTGGTTTAACTACTGGATGGCGCAGCGTCTAACTCGCGATCGCGCCTTTCGTTTCCTAGACGGTAGTGATTTAGCTCCCTATACCGATAGTATCGCCAATTCCACTGTCTTAGTGGGGATCTTCCTGATTAGTTTAGCCGCCGCCACCAGCAGTGCTGCGGCTTGGGAGACGATATTAAAGTATTTGAATGCCACCGATTTTAATCTGACTGACCCCATTTATCAACAGGATATTGGATTTTACCTATTTCAGTTTCCATTCTATGAAGGGTTAAAAAATTGGGTATTGACTCTCTTTGGCTGGGGGTTTGTTCTAGCTGTTACCGTTTATGTATTGAAAGGCAAAATACGGTTAGATCGCTACTGGCAACATTTCCTAACCAAAGATGTGAAAACCCATCTCAGTTTACTGTTAGCGGGAATTGCCTTAGTGATTGCGATCGGCTTTTGGTTAGAACGCTACGAATTACTCTACAATGCTGATGGTGTCGTCTATGGTGCAGGGTACACCGATGCTCATGCTCAACGTCTAGCGTTTTGGATTATGAGCGTTATCTCACTTCTGCTAGGCTTATCGTTTATCCTAGCCATTTGGCAAAATAATATTGCTTTACCCACCTATGGCATCGGGATTTATCTGATTGCTTTTCTCGTCTTCAGTGGTCTTTTTCCCTGGTTTCAACAACGATTTATTGTCGAACCCAATGAATTAGAAAAAGAAAAGCCCTACATTGAACATAATATCGCCTATACGCGCAAGGCTTATGATTTAGATGAAGTCCCCACCCAAGACTATCCAGCGGAAGAACAGTTAAGTCGCCAAGCCTTGCAAGAAAATCAATCCACGATTCGTAACATTCGCTTGTGGGATTATCGACCCTTATTAAGTACCTATCGTCAACTGCAAGAAATTCGCCTTTACTATCGATTTAAGGATGTCGATGTTGATCGCTACACCATTGACGATAATTACCGACAGGTGATGCTTTCACCACGGGAATTAGTGTATTCCCAAGTCCCCGATCGCGCTCAGACTTGGGTCAACGAACGGCTAAAATATACCCATGGCTATGGTTTGGTGATGAGTCCGGTTAATATAGTGACGGAGGATGGCTTACCCGAACTGTTTATCAAAGATATCCCGCCAGTTTCTCAAGTCGATCTACAAGTAGATGAATCCGCCATTTACTACGGAGAAGAAACCGATACCTATATCTTTACCGGGACAACAACTCAAGAATTTGACTATCCCCGTGGTGATGAAAATGCCTTCACGAATTACGAAGGAAATGGGGGTGTACCGATTCCTTCACTGTGGCAACGATTAGCTTATGCTTATGATTTAGGTGATCTGAAGATTTTAATCTCGAATTACTTTACCAACACCTCCCGCATTCATTACCATCGCCCGATTCAGGAACGGGTGAGCCAAGTTGCACCTTTTTTACGGTTTGATAAAGACCCCTACATTACCCTAATTAACGGCAGATTACAGTGGATTATTGATGCCTATACGATAAGCGATCGCTATCCCTATTCTGAACCTGTTTCCCAGAGTAATAATGCGAACGCCATATCCCAAGATGGGGATATCGCCCAAATGTCTCAAGGGGATATTAATTATATTCGTAACTCGGTTAAAGTTGTCGTGGATGCCTTTAATGGCACAATGCAGTTTTTAGTCGTTGATGAAGATGACCCTGTACTGCAAACCTATCGTAAAATATTCCCTAACCTATTTACAGCCAACGACGCGATTCCCACTGATGTAAAAGCGCATTTTCGCTATCCTTTGGATCTGTTTACTATTCAGGCGCAGATGTATCTGTCCTACCACATGAATAATCCCCAAGTCTTTTACAATCGGGAGGATTTGTGGCGCTTTCCCACGGAAATCTATGAAGGGAATGAGCAGATCATGCAGCCTTATTATGTGATCATGCGCTTACCCGAAGCATCGAGTGAAGAATTTATTCTAATTCTGCCCTTTACGCCCGTCAATAAAGATAACATGATTGCGTGGATGGCAGCGCGTTCTGATGGGGAAAACTACGGCAAATTACTTTTGTACGAATTCCCGAAACAAGAACTGGTTTATGGTCCTTCTCAAATTGAAGCTCGCATTGACCAAAATCCGCAAATCTCCCAACAATTAACCTTATGGAGTCAGGAAGGTTCACGGGTGATTCGTGGCGATTTATTAGTGATTCCCATTGACCAATCTTTACTTTACGTCGAACCTGTTTATCTGCGGGCGGAACAAGGGGAACTGCCCGAATTGAAGCGGGTGATTGTGGCGTATGCGAAAGAAGTAGTCATGGAAGAAACCTTAGAGGAAGCATTAGCCACTATCTTTGGTGGAACCCAACCCGAGGTACAAGAACCTACTTCGGCTCCACCCTCTGCTCCACCCAAAGAAGGAGTGTCCAAACTTGCCCAATCCGCCTTGGAAACCTATCAAAAAGCACAGGAAGCCATGCGTCAAGGGAATTGGCAAAAATATGGTCAATATCAGCAAGAACTGGAGAGCATCTTACAGCAACTGAACCAAACCCCAAAATCTGCACCCAATCTGAGAAAGTCAGCAGGCGACCAAAATTAAACCTTACGTAGGGGCGAAGCCTTCGCCCCTATAGTTTTCGGATTGACTGCCAAATTTTCATCGCGAATGCTTCACCCAAAAGCCTTACACCAGCTATGACTTTAGCAAGATGAAGCGTATTGAATTAATAGTGATCATAAAAATAGTAGGCAAACTATGATGTTAGATATTTTATGAGTAGGAATAAAATAAATTTAAAACACCAATCAATGTTGATGAGTGCTGTCTTGGCGCTATCTTTCACGACTGCATCGGCTTGGGAAGCGCACAGCACCTCTGTAACCACTCCGGAGAACTCTGAAGCCACCTCACAACCTCAACCCCAAACAATTAGCCAAAATCCAGATGATCCCAGACAAATTCAAGTCTTTTTACCCAAGCCTTCCGCCAACAATCAAACCATAGGGTACGTTGAACCTGTAACCCGCACCACATCCCGCGTTGATGTTGCTGAATTTGCGATTGAGCAAGTCGTCCAAGGTCCGACATCCGCCGAAAAAGAGCAAGGATTTGCTGATTTATTTGACTTTCGAGGCGAATCTACCTGTGGTGAAAACTTTACTGTTGATATCTCCAATGGAATTGCCCAACTTCAGTTTTGTCGCACCGTCTATACGGCTGGACTTGGTGAAGATGCGGGAATTCAAAAAGCTGTAACCAACACACTCAAACAGTTTAATAGTGTTGACCAAGTGGTTATTCTCAACAAAAACGGCGACTGCTTTAAAGATATGAGTGGTAAAAATGCCTGCTTGAATTCTATTGAAGGTGTTGTGTGGAGACCTGTTCCTGGGACTACAGCCGAGTCTGGTGGTGAATTAGGTAGAGTAAATCCCCAACCTTGGGAAGTCGGGATTAATACCATTAGTCGTAATGGAAATGCGATTAACTTCGATGTGAACGCCAGTGGCAAATATGTCAGATATTCGGGAAATTGCCAACGTGAGTTACTATCGCGAATTAAAATTGGCGATGTGCAAAATGGTCAAGTAACGGATACGATATCCGTGGATGAAAACTATTTCAAAGCTGACCGATTTCAAGAACCAGTGTTAGATTATGCTTGTACCCATAGTTAGTTAAAGGTATAGCAAAAGGTAGAGGACAGAGACCAGAGGGCAGAAGACAGAAGGGGTATTACTGGTACGTTATCGCCAGAGCCATTCAATCTGTCCTAGCCTTTTATTAAGACTAAATCCGGGTTAACTACTCCCCTTTTTTGTTTTAACTAAAACTTGTTTTAAACTGCTCAATTTTGCTTTCAATTTGTTGAACAAGCTGCTGGCAGTAATCTAAAGCTGTTCTCGCCTGATCTTGTTCTATATTATTAAGTTCCAAGGAAAGTTTCACTTTTTTATCAGGCGTGTTTTCTCCAGTGATAACTGCATAACCTACCCAGGTTCTATATCTAAAATACTTTTCATAATCTATTTTTAGGGCATAGCATAACAAAATTTCCTGCATTTTTTGTAATTCTTGAGAAACTTGAAAATTAACTTTTTGTTTGCCAAATTCATCCTGAACAACAACTCCGTCAAATGCTTCAAGGCTGGAAGACTCATCGTGTTTTAGTTCTAAAACAGTTCCTTTGGCAACGCTTATCGTCAAATCAAGAGAAGCTGTAGCATAACTAATCGCCTGCATTAATTTGCCATCGGCAAAAAAATGTTCAGCAACCTCTAAAAGGTCTTTGTGTTCTTTTATCTTGTCCATAATCGATGAGAAATAGCTAGGGATTCAACAGTGAATCTCTAGTTTCTTGCTCACTGACTGAACTTGTCATCGACCTGAAGTTATAGGCTGTTTTCAGCTTATCCGATTAAAGTCTTGAATCATAGGAAAGATAGGGCGGGTTTAGCTGTATCTGGGTAAGGTAAGGGACTTGCAACTTAATAATGTACCAAGGAAGCTTGGCTGAGTTCATGAATTCAGCTTTCCTCACTGGTACTTTATTTTTACGCAGCTCCCTAAGTAACAATAATGGTAAAACCCGCCCCTACAAACCAGGTTCCCTTGAGCCAAGTGACAGGTTCCCACCTTGCAGATTTTTCAGATTCGCGAAATGGTTAAACAACGGCGGGAGCTTGCCAACCTCGCAAATAATAGTAAATCGAGGCGTAAAACTCTTCCACAATTCGCGTCGTGACAGTCAGCGCTTCTACAGAGGGGATAAAAGATTCAATCCATTGGGTGATTGTGGATGTTGTTCCCGGTTGAATGGTAAAGAAGCCGGTCGGTTTAGCAACAACATTGTTAAGACCTACACTTCTAAACGCCTGTTGAGCACGACGGCTGTTATAGGCTGAAGTAACCAGAAAAACGCGATTGTCTGCTATGCCGCGATCGCGTAATATATCTTCAACTTCTTCGGCGCTGGTGCGGAGATTGGTACCCGTGGGTTCAAGCACAATCCGAGTTTGGGGAACCCCAAACTGAACCAGTAAGGAGCGGATATCATTGGCTTCGACAATTTGGTCTTGATTTCCTTCCAGGTTAGGTCGAGGACCAGCACTAACCACGACTAAGGGGTTATTGCCAGATTGTCGATACAGTTGAGCGGCATAAAGAATGCGATCGCCCGTATCGGTGAGTTGAACTTGGGTTCGAGGCGGTTCATCGGGCTGGGTGGTTCCTTGTCCAAGAACCACAATCGCTGAGGCGGTTTGAGCCGCCGCCGACTCAGGCGTAACCACTGTTTGTTCCGTGCTAGCCGCCAACAGGTTAGAGAAAAAGGGCGTGCTGGCGAGGAGTAAGATTAGTAAGGCTGCCATAACCTGGTTCTTTGACTTATCCAGCCCTTGGCGGAGGGCAAAACCCAACAGCACGATGCAAGCACCGACAGGTTTCAAGAAAAACGAGAGAACCTGCCAAATCGTTGATACTGCATCATTGCCGGGAGAGAAAAACGCCACAACAATGAAGCCAAACAGAAATAAACCCCCAAGCAAGGTAAAATACTCCTTGGGGATTACCTTCTTAAACAGGTTGTAGAGAATAACTGCAATCAGCAGCCAGAGTAGGATTCGAGTCAGTAGTAAAAACATTGTGTTTTGACGGTGTAATGTTTGGATAGTGAGCGAGGAATTGTTACTTGTTAGTCTGACTCCTCAAAATAACAATTAACAAGTTAGGGGGGATTGGGATCAAGTTTTGTGTAACGTATCACTTGGGGAGAGCATGGTTCAAATAACCCTAACACGGGCATTATACTCGTCATTGTCCACAAGCATGAGGGAAATGAGGGAGAGGGGGGATAGGGGCGATGGAGAAGAGGGGGGAGAAGCCGTTTTGAGCCAAATTACTATTCAAGCAAAGACAAATAGCGAAAATATTTGTAAAGTTAGTCTATAAAACGAAACAGGGACGGTTTGAGCGTGTCGCAAGTCCAACCGGAAATTCTAGTGACTGGCGGAGCTGGATACATCGGCTCTCACACAGTATTAGCCCTGCAACGGGCAGGTTACAACGTCGTTGTACTGGATAACCTGGTCTGTGGACATCGAGAGTTTGTCGAAGAGATCCTGAAAGCGAAATTGGTGATCGGGGACGTGGGCGATCGCACTCTGTTAGACCAACTCTTCGCCAGCCACAATATTGCGGCTGTACTCCACTTTGCCGCCTATATTGCCGTGGGTGAGTCGGTTACCTATCCGGCTAAATACTACCGCAATAACGTGAGTGGCACTCTGACCCTCTTAGAAGCCATGGTCGCCGCTAATGTGAAAACCTTAGTGTTTCCCTCCACCTGTGCCGTCTACGGGATGCCTCAGCAAGTACCCATGACCGAAGACCATCCGCAAAATCCGATTAATCCTTATGCGACGAGTAAGTGGATGATGGAGCGGATGCTAGCGGACTTTGATCGCGCATACAATTTACGTTCAATTGTATTTCGCTTCTTCAACGCGGCTGGGGCGAATCCCGAAGGACTACTGGGTGAAGACCATTACCCAGAAACCCATCTGATTCCCTTAGTCCTGTGGACCGCATTAGGCAAACGGAACTCGATTGCCATTTGGGGAACCGACTACTCCACCCCAGACGGAACCTGCTTGCGCGATTATATTCATGTCAGCGACTTGGCAGATGCCCATATCCTCGGGCTAGAGTATTTGTTAGGTGGCGGCAAGAGTGAAATCTTGAATTTAGGCAGTGGCAATGGTTTCTCGGTGCGACAGGTGATTGACACAGCAAGGCAAGTCACCCAGAAAGAGATTAAAATCATTGAGTGCGATCGCCGCCCTGGTGATGCACCAATTTTGGTGGGTAGTAGCGACAAGGCGAGGAAAATTTTGGGTTGGTCTGCCAAATACCCGGAACTCAGTAAAATTATCAGCGATGCTTGGCAATGGCATCAACGGCGTCATCATTAAGTAGGTTGGTGGAAATAAACTCAACCTTATGAAGTTATGTTAACAAGCCTCAAACCCTTACAAAGGACGAATGACCAATGACCAATGACGATCCGTACCATTAACTTTAATTGTCCCCACCTCCTTAGTAAAGTATGGACAATTGCTATTTTCTTAGAAACTGGGAGTTCACATAAGTTTTTTGAAGCAGTGAAACAATTATCGGTGAATAAACACACCCAGACTGGAAAGGCTACAAACAACCTCAACTCTACCAACAAAAGGACTCTTGCCCTAGAAGCTCGACTCAGCCGTTTGGAATCCATTGTTGGGCAAATTGGTGAGGCGGTGCTTGCCACAACCGAGACGGTTGAGTGTCTAGGTAAGCGGGTTGATGCGTTGGCTGTGCAGGTGCAACACCAAGGGCATCAAGTTCAACAACAGGGTTACCAACTCTTTGCCTTGAGTGATGCGGTGCAAACCTTAGCCGAAAACCAAAATGAGTCACTCGCAGAACTTGGAGAACTCACTGAAACACTCCAACGCCTTGCGGCTGCCATCGAAGCCCAGCAGAAGTCAGTAAGCTAGGAGTAGCGTTAAAATGTTGGACGGCTTATTCTTCAATGAACCTAAGAGCATTCATGTATCGTCCCCGGCGAAATTTCCTGCGGCTAAGTGTCACGGCTGTGATTAGCCTATTGGCAGTAAGCTGTGGTCAGAGCAAGGTTGCCCAGTGTAATCAAATGATTCAAGTGGCGAATCAGGCGGTCAGTGACGCCAAAGTCGTGACCAGTGGTGTTCAAGAGGACAATCCGCAAGCTGAGGCAATGCGACAAGCGGCGGCTGTCATGGATAAGGCTTCTGAAGAAATGAACGCGATAGACGTAACCGACGAGACGTTGGAAGACTATCAAGCCAGTTTTGTCAACATGTATCGCGATACGAGTCAAGCGATGCGGAATTTCGCGGTGGCGTTTGAGCAGAAAGACCGCCAAGGGGCGGAAACAGCACAGATGAGTTTACAGCAAGCAACGACTCCAGAAAAGCAATTAGTTGATAATCTTAATGCTTACTGCTCCGGTCAATAGTGATAGGGGGGAGATGGGGAAGCATGTAGAGACGTAGCATGCTACGTCTGGAAGCTGGGGAAAAATAAATGAAACTACAGCTTATTTGAACAGACTTGTATTGGGGGATAACGATTCTTGAAATATGCCTTGGTGCATGAGTGGCTAACGCCCAACGCAACGGGGGGTTCTGAACGGGTGGTTCGAGAAATCCTCAAGTCCGTTGAGGCAGATTTGTATGCTTTGATTGATTTTGAATCAACCAATCCCCACAGTTATTTGTTTGAGCGTCGGATTGGCACGACTTTTCTACAGCATTTTCCTGGGGCGAGGAAGGGGGTACAGAAGTATTTACCCCTGCTACCCTTAGCCATTGAACAGCTAGATTTGCGGGATTACGATGTAATTCTCTCCTCCTCCCATGCGGTTGCCAAAGGTGTCCTCACCCGTCCACAACAGCTACACATCTGCTACTGCCATACACCGATGCGCTACGCTTGGGATTTGACCTTTGATTACCTCAACAGCAGTGCTATGGGGCGGGGACTCCCTGGGTCAATCACGCGGTATCTGCTGCATCGGTTGCGTCAATGGGATGTGATCTCAGCCAATCGAGTGGATTATTTTATTGCTAACTCCCGCCATACCGCACAACGGATTTGGCGTTGCTACAGGCGAGAGGCACAGGTGATTTACCCTCCGGTTCATACGGAACGGTTTTCTTTCCAGGCTCAAAAGTCAGATTTTTACTTGACGGTTTCTCGATTGGTTAGTTATAAGCAAGTGACTTTAATCGTGGAGGCGTTCAATCAACTGGGATATCCTTTGGTCGTCATTGGCGAGGGATCGCAATTGCAGGCGCTGCGCCATCTGGCTAAACCCAACGTGCAAGTCCTGGGTTTTTGTCCCGATCGCGTGGTCGAGGAGTATATGGCACAGGCAAAAGCCTTTGTCTATGCTGCCTGTGAAGATTTTGGCATTGCTTTGGTGGAAGCTCAAGCTTGTGGTACACCAGTCATTGCCTATGGTGCTGGTGGGGCATTGGAAACCGTTCGGGATATCCGGAAACATCCGGATAAGGGTACGGGTCTGTTTTTTCTAGACCAAAGTCCCCAGGCTTTGATGGAGGCGGTGAAAGTCTTTGAAGCACGAGCCACTGCCTTTAGTCCCGAACAGATACAATTAAACGCGGCTCAATTTGCGCCAACTGTGTTTAGCGATCGCTACTTGACGTTTCTGGACGGCTGCTATCGAGACCACCTGTCACGATGTTGAGTCATAAATTCCAGTTTCCTGGTCGCTATTGCCTTAGCTAACCGCTTCTGGCTTTATGATCGTGACGTGTGGTGTGAAGTGAAGGAGTAAGATGACTGCCCAAAGCCAACTTATCTCCGTCAAGACGTTGCGAGCGTTCGTGAAGCGTGGTATCCAGCCCCGCGCTCCACGCAGTAGACCCAAAGGTCTGTCTCGATATCGCTTAGACGGAATTTTTGCCAAGCGGCTGTTTGATGTCGTATTTTCCCTATCGATTCTCACGGTGTTTTTCCCGATTTACCTGCTCTTAGCGGTCTTAATCGCTATCAGTTCACCGGGTCCTATTTTTTATGTTCAGGAGCGAATCGGTAAAGACTATCAGCCGTTTCGGTGTATTAAATTTAGAACCATGGTGGAAAATGCAGATGAACTATTGCTAGAAATGATGACCGAATCAACCTCTATTCGTTGTGAGTTTGAAGAAAATTTCAAGCTCAAGGAAGACCCCAGAGTGACCTGGATTGGTAAATTCTTGCGATATACGAGCCTGGATGAGTTTCCGCAATTTTGGAATGTTTTGAAAGGAGATATGAGTGTGGTCGGTCCTCGCCCCTTAGTCCCGGAAGAAATGCATAAGTACGGGCGTTACATGGATAAAATCTTGACAATTAAACCAGGCATTACTGGACTATGGCAAGTTTCAGGGCGCAATGACATTCCCTATAACCGTCGAGTACAAATCGATGTTTATTACGTGAATTTCCAAAATTTTTGGCTTGACTTATGGCTGGTGTTGAAAACAATCGGCGTAATGATTTCCCCAAAAAATAATGGGGCGTACTGACGAATTAAGCATGGGGAGCATGGGAGGATTAATTCAGAATTAAACCTCTCGGCTCAAATGCAGTAAATCAGCGTAATATTGGGATGGCTTCGGTGTTCAATGTTATTCCCGGCAGGACTTTCCTGGGTTTTGACGGAAATAAACCAAACACCGGACGGAACAACGATGACAAAACCGCGCCAGAGAGATCATCGAACTCCGACATGGTAGGCTTGATAGGTTATGAGTCAAAAGAAAGTTGATCAATGCTGGGAATTTTAGGATAATCTAAGGAATAATTTCCCTGATCCCAAAATCCAGTTGGGAGATTAACACTTTTGTCAACCACTGTTGCCCATACGCATCACAGGACGATTCAAGGATGACGCAACCCAAACGAGCGCTGATTACAGGTATAACTGGTCAAGACGGTTCCTACTTAAGTGAGTTATTACTGGAGAAAGGCTACGAAGTTCACGGAATTGTCCGGCGAACTTCCACCTTTAACACCGATCGCATTGACCATATCTATGTTGATCCTCATAATCAGGTTGCCCGATTATTTCTGCACTACGGCGACTTGACCGATGGCGTAACCTTACGCCGCATTCTCGAAGAAGTTAGACCCAAAGAAATTTACAATTTGGGCGCTCAATCTCACGTTCGCGTCAGTTTTGACTGTCCGGAATATACGGTGGATGCGGTGGGAATGGGAACCCTGCGCCTGTTGGAAGCGATTCGGGATTATCGAAATCGCACAGGTATTGATGTGCGCTTCTATCAGGCGGGTTCGTCGGAAATGTTTGGTAAAGTGCAGGAAGTTCCCCAAAAGGAAACTACTCCATTTTATCCCCGTAGTCCTTATGCTTGTGCTAAGGTGTATGCCCATTGGCAAACGGTGAATTATCGCGAGTCTTACGAGATATTTGGTTGCAATGGTATCTTATTTAACCATGAATCGCCGCGTCGGGGAGAAACCTTTGTCACCCGTAAGATTACTCGGGCGATCGCCCGGATTGTCTCGGGACAGCAGAAAAAACTCTATCTGGGGAATCTAGACGCCAAGCGAGACTGGGGCTATGCTAAAGACTATGTTCAAGCCATGTGGCTGATGCTGCAACAAGACGAACCCGACGATTACGTCGTCGCCACAGGTGAAACTCACTCAATTCGGGAATTTTTGGATATTGCCTTTAACTGTGTCGGTAAGAATTGGCAAGATTATGTAGAGTTTGACCCACGTTATTTACGTCCTGCGGAAGTCGAATTACTCATTGGTGATCCGACAAAAGCTAAGGAAAAGCTAAATTGGCAACCGTCTTTATCGTTTGAACAGTTAGTCGCCCTGATGGTAGAAGCCGATTTACGTAGCTTCGGCAAATCATCGAATGGTGAAGGGGCAGAACTGTTTGAAAAACACAAAGAAAATACTTACGAACATTCCGCTGCTCACGCACCTGTTGATTGAGCCAAGGTCAAACGGACGTATTGGTAAGGGCGGACGAGAGTTACTTAGAGAATACGGTAACCAATAATTTATCAAAATTATCCGCCCTGGAATTATGGATTATTCAGTGTTTTCAAGTATCTAATAAATATGACCATGAACAAGGACTCAAAAATTTATGTAGCCGGTCATCGTGGCTTAGTGGGTAGCGCCATTGTTAGATGTTTACGCGATAACGGGTATACCAATCTTATCCTCAAAACTAGCCAAGAGGTGGATTTAAGACGCCAGCAAGCCGTAGAAGATTTCTTTGCCGCTGAACGCCCAGAGTACGTGTTTATCGCGGCGGCAAAAGTCGGGGGGATTAATGCCAACAATACCTACCGGGCTGAGTTTCTCTACGACAACTTAATGATTGAATCAAATATTATTCATAGCGCCTATTTGTCTGGTGTAGAAAAGTTGTTATTTCTCGGCTCATCCTGTATCTATCCCAAACACTGTCCCCAGCCGATGCAGGAAGAACACCTACTCAGTGGGTATCTGGAACCGACAAATGAACCTTATGCGATCGCCAAAATTGCCGGACTCAAACTTTGCGAAAATTATTGTCGGCAATATGGGGTAAATTTTATCTCGGCTATGCCCACGAATCTCTATGGTCTTAATGATAATTTCAATTTAGCCAATTCCCACGTTCTCCCCGCCCTATTGCGGAAAACCCATGAAGCAAAAATTAATAATGCTGAGGCGGTAGAAATTTGGGGAACGGGTTCGCCGCTGCGGGAATTTTTATACGTGGATGACTTAGCGGATGCCTTGGTTTTCCTGATGAATCACTATGATGATATCCAATTCCTGAATGTGGGGACAGGGGAAGAGGTTTCGATTAAAGACTTGGCGATGTTAATTAAAGCGGTGGTGGGTTATGAGGGTGAGTTGAAATTTGATTCCTCTAAACCCGATGGCACACCGCGTAAACTGTTGGATACCTCGAAACTGAATGCCGCTGGTTGGCAACCCAACATTTCGTTAAAGAAAGGTTTAGAATTGACCTATCAGTGGTTTGTCGAGAACTATGAGAGTATTAAAGGAAAATAGTCTGATTATGACTAAATAATGTGTGCCAAAATATTTCGGGTCTTCGGTACTTAGTGTGCTCAATTGTTAGTTTGATTAGTCCGAAGATTGAAGAGTAAGCTAAATGAATTGTTGATGGTGGGTTAAAGGCAACAGGGAATAGGCAACGGGGAACAGTTGTCGTGGCAAGGTTTTAACCTTTAAGAATCCTCTCGCTTTTAAATACTTATTCAGCAGACCCTAATTACAAATGACAACGAATTCATAGTGAGGCGTCTAAATAATGTGTGCCAAAATCTCTCTGTACTCCTTTTCGTTCAGAGGAGTTAACTGCTTCTTTTCCACCCAAAATAGGCAGTAATCGCAGTAACCATTTTCCGGTTTGAGAACTTCGGCTTTGACCATATCATGTTCACGCTGGGGACTACCATCAGCATTTTTGAGCGCCGTATATTCGGGGTTAATTTCGTGAATTAATAAGAACTCTTTTAGACGATCAATACTGCCCCGATATCGAGCGATTGTTCCTGGCACTATCTCGGAACTTGTTTGCTGTCTAATTTTTAAGCCCTTTCTAGAAACGGCGTTGAACATTAATTAATCCTCCTTGACAACAATATAGGATAATCCCCAGCTACTCGGTGCTTTTTTGATCGAGTAGTTAGACCAGCCTAGCTTTTGGGCTATCTTCTCAGCATTTTCTGGGGTAGCAGCAGCATGCCATTCTCGAGTTTCGCTAATCGGATCAAAAGCGCGATCGCGTGGAGATTGGCTCATCTTTGTTCTCCTCTAAATTTATTAGTTTATCAGTTAGGGGAACTTACAGGTAGAGGAACCCTTACCCAAATTAATTGGCTACTGACTAATGGGCAAGTTGTAGAGACGCGCCATGGCGCGTCTCTACTTAATTAAATCCTGAACAAATCGAGACGAACTCAAGATAGACTTCCGTAAAATCACGGTTGTGTCTAGTGGAACACACTGGAGAAAATAGAATCAGTCTTTCCTGATGATTCCCTTGCGTCCAAATCCCTCATCTCGCCCTCGTTCACGTCCCAGGAAACTGGCTAAACTGACCCGAAACTGGCGCTTTGTCGCCTCCCACTTCAATCCACGCCGACGACTTCCCACCCAACTGGGGTTGGGATTACTCTTACTGACTCTACTCTTTTCCAGCCTCACCAGTCTGGCGGTAGGATACACCACAGGGAATCAGCTTCAAGCGCTGCGGGGACAACTCTTTACCAAGCTGGTACATAATACCACTGAACTGTTGGATCGAGGGATGTTTGAGCGCTACCGGGAGATTCAAATTGTTGCCTCCCTAGAAACACTCAGCAGTCCAGACACAACCAACGTCGAGAAGCGATCGCTTCTGGAAAGGTTACAAGAAACCTACCCTGATTATGCCTGGATTGGTTTAACTGATCCCCAAGGTCAAGTGGTTGCCAGTACGGGTGGTATTCTCTCCGGTGAAGATGTCTCAGCCCGCCCTTGGTTTGACCGGGCTAAAATCAGTCCCTTTGTGGGTGATGTTCACCCAGCATTATTGTTAGAAAAATATCTTCCTAATCCTACAAACCAACCCTTGCGTTTTGTAGATATCGCTGCACCTGTATGGGATAATAATGGGCAATTTCGCGGGGTTTTAGGGGCGCACCTATATTGGCAATGGGCAGAAAAAGTTCAGGAGAATTTACTCGATCCTGTACAGCAACGGGAACAGGTTGAACTGTTGATTTTAGCGGCTGATGGCACGGTGCTAGTGGGTTCTCCTGAGGCGCAATTGTCCCCTGTGGCGTTGGCGAACTTAAGGGAGTCTCAACCGGGAGAATCGGGTTATGGGGTGGAAACTTGGTCAGATGGCAAATCTTACCTGACGGCTTTTCAGAAGACAAACGGGTTTAAGGCGTATCCGGGATTAGGATGGATTGTACTGGTGCGACAACCCACACCCCTTGCCTTTGCCGCCGCCAGACAACTCCAACAGCGCATCTTCCTATGGGGATTAGTCCTGGGTTTAGTCTTTGCCAGTGGAAGTTGGCTATTTGTTGAACGTATCACTCGCCCCCTATTGGGAATTACGGCGATCGCCGATCGCCTGCAACGGGGTGAAAAAGACGTGAAAATCAACGTACTACCAGGGAAAAATGAGGTAGCCAGACTCTCAATGTCGTTCCAGAAACTGATGAACACACTGGGACAAAAAGAACAAGCGCTGTTAGCCACGAACGCGAATTTAGCCGCCGCCAAGCAGCAGTTAGAGGACTATTCCCGCACCTTAGAAGTGAACGTTCAACAGCGAACTCAGGAATTACAGACAGCTAAGGAAGTGGCTGATGTTGCCAATCGCGCTAAGAGTGAATTCCTAGCAAACATGAGCCACGAATTGAGAACACCCCTGAATGGTATCTTGGGCTATGCTCAAATTCTCAAGCGAGAAAAAACTCTGAGTGCCAAGCAACAAGATGGTTTAGAGATTATTCAGCACAGTGGTGAACATTTGCTTACTCTAATTAATGATATCTTAGACCTGTCTAAAATTGAAGCGCGAAAAATGGAACTCCATCCGAGTGAGTTTCATTTTCCTCAATTTCTTAAAAGTATTGCTGAACTGGTTCGCATTCGTGCCGACCAAAAAGGAATTGCGTTTACTGAGCAATTTTCTGCCTCACTACCTGTAGCTGTGCGGGGAGATGAGAAACGGTTGCGACAGGTGTTGCTGAATTTGTTGAGTAATGGGATTAAGTTCACTAAAACGGGTGGCGTGGTGTTTAAGGTTGGCTATGTAACCGAGATGGAAAATGGGCAGGTTCAGGGAGAAGAGTCTGTGTTAACTCAATATTCACTCCGGACGGATATTGTAGCGAAAAACTCCCCAGGAATCGCCAAACTTCGGTTTCAAATTGAAGATACGGGCATCGGCATGACACCTGAACAAGTAGCTGAAATATTTCTACCGTTTCATCAAGTGGGTGAGCATTCTCGTCAAGTGGAAGGAACGGGATTGGGACTCGCGATCGCGCAACGGTTCGTGCAAATGATGGGAGGGGAAATTCAGGTTAAAAGTTTTTTAGGAAAGGGGAGTATTTTTTGGCTAGATTTAAGGTTACCACAGGTTCAAGCTGGGAGAACTATTACTCGAAGTAACTGGGACGAAATTACAGGATTTAAGGGGGTATCTTCTAAGGTTTTGGTTATAGACGACAACTGTGCAAATCGCTCGATAGTGGTTGATTTCCTAGAACCGTTAGGATTTAAACTGATTGAGGCAACAGATGGGCAAGATGGATTACATAAAGCCAGGACGTTGAACCCTGATATTATTTTTACTGACTTAGTGATGCCAGTAATGGACGGTTTCGAGGCGATTAGACAGCTACGCCAAGACCCCAAGTTTCAAACTGTGGCAATTATTGCTATGTCTGCCAGTGTTTTTGAGTATGATCGTCAGCAAAGTTGTCAGGCAGGATGTGATGGTTTTCTGCCCAAACCGATTCGATTTTCGGAACTTTTAGAACAGTTAAGAATTCATCTGGATTTGCAATGGGTGTATAACGAGTCAGAGGTCAAAAGTCAGACAACCGAAGTTAGCAATAGTGAACCATTGCTGAAGAGTAACCTCATTGCCCCACCACCGGAAGAATTGGCAATCTTGTTCGATCTAGCGATGCGAGGTAACATTAAGGGTATCATAGAGCAAGCCACTCTCCTGGAACAAGCGAATCAGCGTTTTGTACCGTTTACAACCCAATTGCGCCACTTTGCCAAAGAGTTTCAGGAAAGACGGATTCGTGAGTTTTTGCAGGAATATATGAATAGAGAAATAGAGTGATTGAGTATGGATATTGAGCAAGGAATAATTCTAATCGTTGACGATAATCCTACGAATTTGGGCGTCTTGTCCGATGGTTTGAGTGATTCGGGCTTTGAAGTCTTAATCGCTCAAGATGGAGAAAGCGCGATCGAACGGGTAGACTATGCTCACCCTGATATTATCTTGTTGGACGTACTTATGCCCGGAATTGATGGCTTTGAAACCTGTCGTCAGTTGAAAGCCAACCCCTCCACTCAAGACATTCCGGTCATTTTTATGACGGCGCTTTCTGACACAGTAGATAAAGTGAGAGGATTTGAACTGGGTGCAGTGGATTACATCACTAAACCTGTTCAGCATGAAGAAGTTTTAGCCAGAGTCAGAACTCACCTAACAATCCGCAGACTGACACAGCAACTGCAACAGCAAAACGCCTGTCTGAAACAGGAAATTATTGAACGTCAGCAAGTACAAGAGGCACTCCAGCAAAGCGAACAACGCTTACAAAAGCTAGCGAAAAATGTACCGGGAATGCTTTACGAATTTTTGTTGCGTCCCGATGGTTCAATGGCTTTTCCCTATATTAGTCCTGGCTGCCGCCAAATCTATGAACTCGAACCTGAAGTTATCCAGGAGAATACTACAGTAATTATTGAGCTAATTCACCCGGATCAGCGCGAGTATTTTGATCAATCTGTTGCTATTTCAGCCCAAACGTTACAACCCTGGAACTGGGAAGGAGAAATAATTTTACCATCTGGTAAGAATAAATGGATTCAAGGTGCAGCCTGTCCGGAACGACTCGATAACGGTGATATTCTTTGGTATGGTATGCTAATGGATATTACTAAGCTGAAGCAAGCCGAAGCTGCCGTTTCTATGGCACTGGCAAAAGAACAGGAACTCAACGAATTAAAATCCCGTTTCGTGTCGATGACATCCCATGAGTTTCGCACTCCGCTAACGACTATTCTTTCATCGGCTCAAATGTTGGAATATTACCGCCACAAGTTGACTGAGGAGAAACAAATAACCCACCTGCATCGAGTGCAAAAGGCGACCAACCAGATGATTGATATGTTAAATGATATGTTAGTTCTGGGCAAAGCCGAAGCGGGTAAAGTTGAATTCAATCCCACGTCTCTAGATTTGCCCTCCTTGTGTGGCGAACTGGTAGAGGAGTTACAACAGGGGATTGGTAAACGACATCATTTTGAGTTTACCTGTGAGTATAATAATACACCCCAAACCCCAAACAGCATTGCCACCTGTTTAGACGAAAAACTGGTGCGGCATATTATTGGCAATTTGCTCTCCAATGCGATTAAATACTCCCCCGAAGGGTCTACTGTACGACTGTCTCTGTGTTGTTCGCCCAAGGAAGCGACTTTCACAATTCAAGATAAAGGAATTGGCATTCCCGAATCAGACCAAAAACGACTGTTTGAAACATTTCACCGGGCGGCGAATGTGGGGAATATCGAGGGAACTGGATTGGGACTGGCAATTGTCAAAAATAGTGTGGACGCCCACGGGGGAACGATTACCTTATCCAGCGAGGTTGATGTGGGTACAAGATTTACGGTTACGCTACCGTTAATATCCTTGTGAGTGGAACAAAGGGAACAGGGAACAAGGAACAGTAAGGATTTGATAATTTTTAATTTTTAACATGTATTACGTCTCTACGAATTTATAATGTCCTAACTGTCTTGGCGGTTGCTATAAATTCAGATTCAGTTCTTGGAAAAATTCCGAACTATTTTTCAGATCAATCGTCTGGGGAAACGCAGGCTGATTGTTGATTTGCAGGCGGTATGTTCCTTGCTGTAACCGTTCTAAATAATAAACGCCAGCATCATTAGTAATGGAAAATGACCGAGTACCATAATTCGGTTGGATGGCTTCAACTCTCGCCCCACTCACAGGTTGACCTTGGTTATCGGTGACAATTCCCGATATTGTGTAAGACTGAACCAAGGGAATCAGAATCGGTGTATAACTCCCCGCCACCACCTCCACCGCCAAGGCTTCATTAATCACTTGCCAATCAAAGGGAAAACCCGCCGGATCAAAGTCGAGGCGATAGATTCCAGGGGGTAAATTCATGATGATCCGATCCTCTTGGATATCGGCGCGTAATGATCCCAGAGACTGCTGATTCACTAGGAGTAAGGTAGAGTCGGTGTAGTATTTTTCCCCTGGATCAGGTTTACTATTTTGATTGCGGTCAAAAAAGGGTTGAATCAAGAGTCCGCCTTGGGTGCGGAGATAGTCGGCTTTGGTGTCTCTGGGGGTAATCCCTTGTTGTAGATTGAGACTGGAGACGAGGTTTAAGCTGAAAGCAGAGTTATCGGAACTTACGGCTATCCCTTGATATCGCGCTTGTAGGCGTAAACCCGGTAAAATCGAGGTTCCGACTGAGGCAACTATTCCGGAACCGCGAGAACCGATACCATAGCCTAGTTGGGCATCCCAGAGGGGGTTCCCATCCCCCGATTTTTGGGGGGAACGATAGCGCCAAGTCAGGCTGGCTAAAGAGTCATGACTATTTTGGTTACGGGTATCATAACCGAGAACCAAAGAATGACCCGTACTTAAGCTATCCGAGAAACGATAACCGAGTTCAGATTGGGTGCTAATTTCATTCCCCAATGACCGAAATTCCCATTGATTCAGGCGTTGAATCAAGTTCCACCGGAAACGGCTTTGGGTATCGACGCTGAGACGGGCAAAGGTAAAGGCGTTTTTGCTGCTTAAAGCGAATTGTACACCAGCCGCCGTTGCATCATTGGTGCTGGTATTGGCAAATAGGGTGAAACCCGGTAACACTTGCCAAGACGCATTCAACCGTTGGGCGAAGCGATCGCTTGTGAATCGGGCGGTAAAATTAGGGGAGGGTTCAAACAGTACGTTGGCGTTAATATCCCAGTCGGACTCCTCTGTACCACTTAAAACGGAGACGGCGGCTTTTAAAGGGAAGCCTTCTGGCTGAAAAAAGGCTTCTGCTAATCCCCGAAACGATTCGTCGTAAACCGCACCAGCCCCTAATGTCAGGCTATTAGAAACCCCCCAGCGCCCCATCACTCCACCTTGGATGTCGGTAAAATTGCCCAATATTTCTTGATTCAAACCCGACAATTGTCGCCGCCATCCTCCAGAGACAATAACGGCTGTTGATCCGGCGGGGATTTGTCCGGGTACATTGGAAAAAGTGGCGTCTCGAAGTTCTGGGGTTTCCGTGAGTCGCCCTTGGGGATAGAGTAAAATACGATAATTATTGAACGATTGACTCTCGAATTCCACATCCTCGAAGCGGTAGACACCTGAAGAATCCACCAGAACTTCTGCGATCGCGTCATCACTTAATCCTCGCACCAAACGCACTAATGTTCCCGGTTCCGCTGTTCCAGAAATCGTGCGTCCGATTTGCGCCGCTTGTAGGCGTTGACGGGGATCAGAACCGCCGTAGAGTTGGAGTTGGGGGATAAAACCATTCCGTTGAATCGTGGTGAATCCCCAATAATCTCCTGGACTTTGACTACGCCAGAAAGGGGGTTGAGATCCAATAATATAATCCGCCGCATCCGTTTGGCGTTGAAATCGCGCTTCCGCTAAACTCCAGGTATCAGAGGAGAAGAGTTGGGGTTGATTGGCGCGGATATACCAACTCCCCCCAAAAATACTCCCCACAGCGGATACATTTCCTCGATAGTTCGGTGATTGAGTCGCCGTTCCACTCGCATCAATTCGTTGTTCAACAGCGGAAAGGGAGAAGCCAGAGGGGGCAATTCGGGGCAATCCTTCGGTTTGGATAATGACGTCTCGTTTTCCCCGTTGACGCCGTTGATTTAACCAGGGGGCTTGAATTGAAACTGCATAATCAATAATGTCAAATTCGATTTCTACGCCGAATAAGGTTCGCACATCCGCCACGGAAAACACCAAGCCTAATTCTGAATCCGTCTTGAGTTGACTGGGGTTGAGGCGAATAACCTGGGTAGGCGATCGCAGTTCGATTTGATTGTCGGGTAAAACGGTCGCGGTTAATTTTAAGGCTTTGACGATAGCGTCGTAAGGTAACAACCATTGTTCAAAATTAATCGCAGCTTCTCCGTCTTCTTGCCCGCGAATTAAAGTGCTAGTAATTACCGGGCGATTGTTGACTTTGATTCCTACCAGAAAGGAGGAGAAATCATCTGGAACTTGGGCAATTGAAAATTGAGTTTGAGGAAGGGTTAAGATATCCGGGTTTTGCGGGGGTAATGTTTCGGGTTGAGGTGTGGGTTCCTGATCCGTGAGTTTTTCGGGTTCTGATGTTGAATTAGCCGGATTTAAGCTAGGATTTGAGTCTGCTGGGGATGGTAAACTATTCGATGTTGAATTATTTGGTTCAGCCGGATAGAGAGTCAGATCCAGATTAACAGGATTGAATTGAATAGAAGGATTCGAGGAAGAAAATTCGGGTTGTATTGGCTGATTATCGGAGATGCTGACTGAAATCGGTTGTCCGAGTTTAGCAGCGTTAGATGATTCTATTCCTTCTGGCAAAGTCGGTAAATTTGAGTCGGAATATTCCGGGAAGAATAATTCAGGTGAACTCGGAATTGAATGAGATGCGACAGGATTTTGGGTGGGAAATGTTGGCGTGTTGGCGATTATAAATGGATGTTCGCGAACTTGATCTGCCTTGTCTGGAGTTACGTGATGTACAATTTCTGGCGGTGAATGGGGCGGTACGGCGTGAAACATAGGGCAGATATTAACGTCTGCTTAAAAAAAGTGGTATTTTATGTTTATAGTTCATGGTTTATTGTTCATAGCAATTAATAATCTACGATGAACAATCAACCATCAAATTTGAAACGCTTTGACAGCAAGGTTAGAAAAAAAGGTAATTTTTTTAGTGTAATCAAACATGGTGCTAAATTTTGCCTGTTCAAGTATTGTTCAAGCGAATAATTAGCTGCTAGGGTTACATTCCCCTCGATTTCCCCAGCAGCTAATTGACTAGACAAAAGCGAAGATTGACGAATAACCTTGTGGCTAAGGAGCTACAGTCAACCGCACAAAAAAGTCATAGTCACCACTAGGAATAAATCCAGTTAGCGGAGTTGTTGACATGTTTACTGTCAGATTGGTTTCACCTGGAAGAGGTACGGCTGCTGGAGTAGCAGGTGCAACAATAGCGACAGCGTTAGCACCAGTACCTGTAACACCAACAGTGGTTAATGCTGTACTATGATCGTAACCCTCAACTGTTCCTTGTTGGGCAGGAGCATCTGCTGTTAGTGTGGCAAGAACATTGTTGCAGGTAAGTTTAGCAGTACCAGCTGTACCACCATCAGCAATAGCACTGCTTAATGTAGTTCCAGTGACGAGTCCTAGAGTTCCATTATTAACCTCGCTAAACGTGCAAGATGCGGGAACATTAGCGGTAAAATGAACATCGGTAGTTTCCTCAGCTTGTGCCGAAGAAGTGAATCCAACAGTACCGCACAGAACTAAAGTAGAAGCGATTAGGGTCTTACGAATCATTGACTTGAATTCCTCAAAAGCTTTGTTTGATTTACAAGTCAATCTTATTCAAAACCCTAGCCTGAAAAAATCGGGTAAATTACGGGAATTTGTTAATAACTACTGAAATCAAAATCCGTATATACACTGAGGCTGAGTCAGACAAAATATGAGAACTGTACTTTAAACTGACGCCTCAAACCCTTGAAACCTTCATCCAGTAAAGCTTTTATCGTTGTTGTGTCGAAGGCTAGTAAACAGAGATTATCATCGTTCTCAGCAGTCATTTCCCAGTGATACTTACTCATCAACTCCAAGGAGACTCTGATCAACCAATGAGGGGTTTGACCCCTTATCCCTTACAATAATTCAGATATGGGGATTATCGAAGATAAGGATTATTTGTCTCTATGAAACAGGCGATTCAGGTGGTACTATCACTATTACCCCTACTGGTGCTTGGCATAAGCCGCGATCGCGCTGACGCCACACCGACTCAATGCCGTCAAATTCGCCAGGTACGTCGCCTCGCGATACAACAAGGTTTAGACGACGAAAACCTGGCTACCCTAGAAGCGCAATACTGTGACACCGCCCAACCCTCAGCAGTAGAAACGATTCCATCCCCAACCGCTAGCCAGGAATGTCTGGATCTCACCATCATGACACGACTGGCGCGACTGTCTGACGGAACCAACAATCTGGTGCGATTAGTCGAGAGTCAGCAACAATTCGCCTGTGGATTAGCCGATACTTGGGGACGGGCAATTATTGAATACCCGAATGGACAACGGGCAAAAATTGGTGATAATTGGCAGTATCCCAACGGACAAACGGCGAAATTTGGCGCAATTTGGAACTATCCCAACGGACAAACCGCAAAAATCGCCTCTCGCTGGTATTATCCCAATGGAGAAATCGCTAAATTTGGCACACGTTGGAGTTACCCCACAGGACAATCAGTAAACTTTGAAAATCTGGTAACCTGGGCGTGCAGTATCATAAACCGGGGTGAATGCGCCTCACGATTATTAGCGTTGCGAAATACCAATGATTTTTGGAGTGAAATGGCAACCTTAGAGTTAGCTTGGCAAGCGTACAGTCAATCAATTGTAGGGGCGGGTTTAGTCACTCAGATAAGCTTTTCACCGATAACTGCTCAACAAAACCCGCCCTTATATTACCCCCTTTTAACCCGTGGTTTAAACCTCCGGGCGATTGATTAGAATGGGGCTTTCATTAAGGACTTTCACAGTCGGTGGCGTTTTGCCAATTCACCTGAGGGGTTACGGTGGGCGATTCCGCTACCAAAACAATCTGCCCATTTGCCAATTTTACCCACCCTTGCGCTTCAATAATTTGCCGAGGTTGATTTGAATTGGACGTGACAGATTCTGGTTGCGTTTGGGTTGGAGTCTCCTCATCTAAAGTTACCCAATCACTGACCATCACGTCACTCTCCAGAACATCCAGAGGACTCGGTGGAATACCACCACGACCTGTGAAAATAAAGCTACTAGCTAAGGCTGCACCTCCCGCATTGCAGGAACGGTCAATCAGGCGTTCTGCATCAACAAAATTAGTCGGTAACTCGGTTAACCCTTGACCAAAGAAAGGTACGGGAGTGGTAACTGAACCATCGCGACCTGTTCGAGAGTCGGCGGAGATATCAACGCGCTCATTAATGCGAAATCGATTCACATTCTCGACAATATCAACGACATTAACTGGCTGATTACCAGAAAACTGAGCAAAGTCCACCGAAATATCGACCTCACCATTACGGCGAAACCGATCTAAGTCACCCGGATTACGACCGACTGGAATCGCCCGATCACTCGAAAACAAATCAGCCAGAAATACTGAGGAGTTAATGATAATATCGCCTCCGGGTCCAGCATCAGCATTTGCTAGAATATCGCTGTCCTCCAGAGCCACAAAACTATTAGAGTTTATCTGAATATTGCCACCGCCACCTGTACTATCAAATACACTCGTGCTAATTAGACTGCTGTTACGCAGGAGAATATCTTGAGCCGTGATATCGATATTACCACCACCAAATTGTAAGGACGTAGCCACAACTTGACCTTGACGCGATCGCAGCTCATCATTCAAACGGATGAAAATATTGCCAGCATTGTTCAACCCTTCACTGCGACTGGTGATACGTCCGCGATTGGCGAGTTCCAGAGAATTCCCTTGCAACTGAATATCTCCACCCAATCCTTGACCAAATGTGCCAGAGGATACGGCGGCTTCATCCTCTATTCTTAATTGTCCGGTGGTAATGGTAAGAGTTCCCCCGTTTCCTATACTGTCGGGACGAGTTTGAGTGGTAATATCGCTGCCAAAACCGATAACATTGACCGTATCGTTGGCACTAATGGTTAAGTTTCCTGAATTACCAGAACCAAAGGTATCCGTGACGATTGCACCAGCGTTATCAACCGTTAACTGTTGGGTATTTATGGTTAAATCGCCACCGGATGCTTCACCCCGACCTTGTGTCGAAATCACTCCATTCTTCGCCACATTTACGGAGTCTGTGGCAATAACAATCAGGTTTCCTGAATCCCCTTGAGTAAAATTTCCTTGAGCGGCTATATTAACATTATTCCGAATTCGTTCAATTAAATCAGGTGAATAAAGGTTCGGGTCAAGACTGTTCAAATCAAATGTACTGGCATCTAAACTGCTACTGAAAACTTTACCCTCGTCTTGGACATTTAAACTTCGGGTTTCGATTAAAAGGTTTCCACCAGTTCCTGTACCGAGAGTACCTGTTGATAATAGACCATCACGGATTACATTAACCGAGTTTTTGGCTTGTACTGTTAGGTTTCCCGCACTCCCTTGACCCGCTGTACTGGTGACCACACCACTACCATCACGAATCGTAAGAGTTCCCGTTTCGATTAAAAGATTACCCCCTATTCCTGAACCAAACGATAGACTTGAGATCACACTCCCTTTGTCTACCGTAACGGATTCGGATTGGCGAATGGCAATACTGCCAGCATCGCCTTGACCCGTCGTGCTAGTGTTAATAATTCCCCCATTTTCAAGGGTCAAATTTCTCGTTTCCATCGAGATAGTCCCACCAAATCCTGCCGCCGCGTTAGCCACTATAGACCCGCCATTAGCTAGGTCGATAAAATCGGTGGCTTGAATTGTCTGATTTCCACCATTGCCAGCCGTTGACGCCGTTGTGATAGTCCCCCCATTGCGAGCAATTAACTGATCGGTTTCAATCGTTACTTGCCCAGCATTTCCGGTTGCGCCTGGATGCGCTTGAGCAGACAAAGCGCTGGGATAAATCTTGCCCGTTCCGGTTAATTCAATCTCAGAGGCTTGAACAGTTAGCTCCCCACCCTCTTCACCCGTAAACGTGGAAACATAAACCCCTGCACCATCACGGGCAATTAATCGTTCGGTTTCAATCGTTATTTTGCCACTGACTCCTGTGCTTCCCGGTTGATTGTTAGCCAAAATTCCACTCGGAAAACCATTGAATGACGAGTCGCCAATTAGTTCAATTTCCGACGCTCTGACAATGATTTCTCCAGCATTTCCAGAACCCGATGTTGTTGCAGTTATTTGTGCGCCATTTCCAGCGGTTAACTGTTCTGTTTCAATGGTAATCCTACCCGCATTGCCACTAGAACCTCGATTGGTTTGTGCAGCAATACCTGTAAGAATATTAGATGAAGCGTTCACGGATTCAGTCATTTCAATTTCAGTCGCCCGGACATCTAGATTCCCGGCGTTACCCAATCCAAATGTACTGGTGTCTACCTGTCCTTTATTCTGAAGAATTAACCGCCCTGTTTCAATCGTCATGTCTCCCGAATCTCCGAGAAACCCCGATTCGGTATTGACTGTCGCCTCCTCGACTACGATATCACCACCAGCTTGGAGAACGATATCTCCCCCACGAGAGCGAACATCGTCGTTGATAAAAATAGAACCATTATTAGAGGTTATGCCACCGATTAATTGGATATCACCACCCGGCGTGGCAATGCGTCGATTAACGGTAATCGTGTTGCCGGCTTGGGCGGTAAGTCCGATGCCAGATTGTCGGATATTAACGGCAGCATTAAAAATAATATTATTGGTCGCCTGAAGCACGACATCCGCCGCAGCATTGTTAATCGCCGTCGCATTAATTTTGGTGTCACCATCAGCCCCAATATCTGGATCAGCAAACCCATCAACATCATTTAAATTATCAGTTTCATTTGCAAAAAGTACAACTTCGATATTTGTCGGATCAAGGAGTAGTGTTCCCGTTGTTCCATTCGCGGCAGTCGTATCGACTAATCCATCAAACTCTAAAACGTCTTTCCCCGAAACCTCCACAAAGCCACCATTACCAGACATTTCACCCCCACGGGCGCTAATCGTGCCATAAAAATGAGTGACTTCATCCGACCAAACCAATACGTTACCACCATCACTATTGCTAATTCCATTGGCATTGATAATGGTATCAGGACTGACAAAGGTTCGATTAGCATGAGTAACTGATGGAATGTATAGGTTATTCGCTTCCTCAGCTATACCAATCAATACCGTACCGCCTCCCATCTCGCTGGAGACATCAATTTGAGCATTCTCGAACAATCCCACGCGATCGCCTAATACCTGTACTGTTCCTCCGGGTGCTGTCAGTATCCCGGTATTGGTGACAGTATTGCCATACAAACTCAGGGTTTCACCGACACCCACTTCTAACGTCCCAGCATTGGCAATCTTTCCGTTTGAATTTGACCCATACTGCAATCCTGGTGTTAAATTAATCGTTAATAACGGCGGTGCTTCAGGATTCGTAGCGCTAAACTCCACCCCATTCTCCAACACCACAGAATTCGCCGTAGACGCCACAAACGAACCCGCGATATCCAACCGCGCATTTTCTCCAAAAATAATCCCATTGGGATTCAACAAAAATAAACTGGCGTCCCCATTGACTCCCAACGTTCCCAAAATATCCGAGACATCACTCCCCGTCACCCGACTGAAAATCGTTTCAATCCCCACCGGATTGGCGAAATAAACCCGCAATCCCTCGCCAACATTAAACTCAGAGAAACTGTGAAACAACGCCGCGTCCCGTGTCGCCCCACCTTCAATTAAATCCGCCGGAAGTCCCTGGATATCTACATTGGGCGTAACCACGGAATTTTCAGTTCCTAGGGTAGTATCCGGTGTAATCTGAGCCACAGCAGCCGTATCCCAGAACGCAAAAACGCCGCCAATTCCAACAATCCCGGCGAATGTCCACCACCAATATTTCCAGCTTTGATTCATCACCAATTTGAACCCAAACCATACTTTTCTAGTATATATCTCTCAGCAGTGGGAACTTATGCACGTTGGTAAAAATTTCATCCCGGTTATGAATAAACGTTACAACTCTCAAAAAAGTGCATAAGGGTCAATCCCTCAGAGACAGATGACAGTGAACCGTTTAATCGTGACTCCTTCATTCCGGTGTAACTATGACTTTCACTTTGTCTAGCTTCAAGTCCCTAACTCTTCTGTCTGCAGTAAGTTTACTCACTCCTTTCGTTACTGTTGTACCTGCTAAAGCCGCGAATTTAAATAATACCTCAATTCAGACACAAGTCCAGCCCCTCTATAGGACAACAGGCAATCCTGATGATTATCTTGTGTCTCCCGGAACGGGATATGATGGCGTCGCTCAACTTTCTCTAGGTGGTTTTTGGGGAAGTTCTTGTACAGGTGGATTATTAGGAACAGGCGCTCATATTCTCACGGCGGCTCATTGCCTCACTGATGATTTTGGGACTTTAGATGTTTGGGATGGCACAGCCACGTTTGACTTATCCACAGGTGATGTCAATCTCTCCATTGCTGATATCTTTGTTCATGATGACTGGACGGGTGATTTATCTAATGGCTATGATATTGCCATTTTAGAGCTAACCGATATTGCCCCAGATACAGTCGATCGCTATGACATTTATCGAAATAACAACGAAGTGGGTAAAGTTGGCGATAAAGTCGGTTATGGTCAATCTGGAAATGGTAACGTTGGTGATGAATTTTGGGATGGCTTGAAGCGTTCCGGTCAGAATCGTTATGATGCTTCCGGGGATTTGTTTAATCAACTATTATCCGATAACTTCAGTGACGCCTTATTAGCTTACGACTTTGACAACGGACTTGCCGCGAATGATGCTTTTGGCTATTGGTTTGGCGATGATTATGCTGACTTAGGTTTGGGGTTAAATGAAGTTAACTCAGCACTAGGAGATTCTGGAAGTCCCACATTTATTGATGGCGCGATCGCAGGAGTGACTTCCTTTGGTTTACGAGTTTATTACCTGAATGGTATTTCCTCTGATATTGACGATGCCCTCAATTCTTCCTTTGGCGAGTTTTCCTTTGATACCCGTGCGTCATTTTACACGAATTGGATCGACGATATTCTAACCAGTTGGCAGCCTCCAACGCCTCCTGTTGTAGACAATCCAGTACCTACACCTCCTGTTGTAGACAATCCAACACCTACGCCTCCTGTGGTAAACGATCCAGGGGATGACATTGATGAAAACTTACCGAGTGATGATGATGTTGCCGATGATCCAATCGACAATACTCCCGATGACGAGATTCCTGATCACCCAGATGATAGTATTGGTGACGATAGCCCAAGTGATCCAGTGTCCGTACCCGAACCTAGAAGTTTAGCTGGACTGATGGCATTCGCTACAGGATTATGGCTAACCAAAAAGAAAAAGGTGAGCCGTTGATTAGTCCGTTAAAAACCTGGGTAGAGACGTTGCATGCAACGTCTGGACGGGTTTAGTTACATCTGGGTACAACCGAAAAGATAGTAGTGAAACCCGCCCCTACAGAGATGCCATATACTGTGAAAACTCAGAATAAGCTGTCATGCATTTAAATTGGGTATTAGTAGCGAGCAAGATGCTCAATGCAGCGAGCAAGATGCAAAGCCTGCGGCATGGCTTCGCTAAACGCACTACGGCAAGGATTGCGCCATTATTGATATTAAGGTTTAAATGCCGAACAGCTTAAAGGCATAAGATAGGCTAAGATTGAACGGTTTCTAGGGGACGCGATCGCAAAATCTGACTGTTTGGCATAAGCTTGAGAGTATCGATACGAATAGGTGACTGGCTTGGCTTCAGGGGAATCATCTCCTGATGGCAAACTGTGCAAAACCAATAAATACCTTGCCGTCTTACGTGGCGTAAGAGGGGATGACCACAACAAAGACAAGTTTTGACTCCCATAATTGCCTATCTCCTGATTTCATCAACAGTTGCTAACCACAGATCCGCGAATCGCTAACTAAGACAAGTCATCAGTCAGTAGAAATGTTCCCGCAGAACCTCTGTCCAAAGTCATAACCGGGAAGTATAAGTAGCGAATGTTACTGAAGGATAGTTCAGTAAATGATTATGATTTGGCAGCTAGACTGATTAGCTAGAATGGATGGTATAGCAATTCCATAGCCTCATAAAGTATCTTTTGATATAAAATCAGCCTAAAATCCAGAAATTTAACAAATAGTTTTGGTAACTATCCATACAAAATAGAGGTTGGGTAGGAAGCGGCGCTAGTAGAAGTCTCCAAAAGGTGATCCTTCATCTATCCCAAGACAGAAGACGGGGAGGACAGTAATTCGGTAATCCTCTAGGGCAGAAGGGGTAGAAGGAAAAAGTACCCCAGCTAAAAAGGGGATTACATCAATTTTTGGTTAGGAGAGATTATACCGAGCAGTTTACGAGCGCGATCGCACCTGAAGAGGAAAAGACTCCACCAACCACTTAGCGCCAAGGCATAACAGATTTTTACACAGACGTTCCGGATCGCGGTCTGATGCGGTTAAGCTGACGGATAGAGCGAAAGCAAACCCCAACGTCTGATACCTTGGCATCGCCAATTTTAGAGACTAGAGTAGCAGGGGGAACGATATTAAATCGTGTCATCAGTAACAACCAGTCTATGAATAACCAAGTTTTTGAACCCAATAGCGATCAACCCATCCAGTCGAATGTCTGCCTCCCGGAAATTCAAGTAGAAGACGATCGCACCGGGATGACGGTAGAGACGCTAAAACGTGCCTTTGCCGATAACTTGTACTATATCCAGGGCAAGAACGAGTTCTTAGCTACCCCCTACGATTACTACATGGCTCTGGCTTACACGGTACGCGATCGCTTGCTGCATCGGTGGATTAATACCGCGACAACCTACCTGCAAAAAGAGGTCAAGTCCGTTTATTATCTCTCAGCAGAGTTTTTAATGGGTCGTCAGTTAAGCAATAACTTGCTCAACCTGAATATGTACGACCGAGTGTGTCAAGCCTTAGAAGAATCCGGATTAAAGCTGGATGACTTAATGGCACTCGAACCCGAACCTGGACTGGGAAATGGCGGGTTAGGGCGTTTAGCCGCCTGTTTTCTGGATTCCCTCGCCACCTTAGAAATTCCCGCCGTTGGCTATGGAATTCGCTATGAATTTGGTATCTTCGATCAGCGTATTGAAGAAGGGGCTCAAGTCGAACATCCTGATAAATGGCTGCGTTTCGGCAACCCTTGGGAAATCCGCCGTCCCGAATTAACCGTTGTCGTCAAGTTTGGCGGACATACCGAAGGGTATCATGATGAGAAGGGTCAGTATCGGGTGCGTTGGATTCCCGATCGCAAAGTCTTAGGAACCCCCTACGATACCCCTGTACCGGGATACCATAACAACACCGTCAATACGCTACGGCTGTGGCGAGCCGGAGCCTCCGAAGAGTTTAACTTCCAAGTATTTGACAGTGGAGACTATTCGGGTGCGGTGACAGACAAGATATTCTCCGAGAATATCTCAAAAGTCCTGTATCCCAACGATAATACTTCTCAAGGTCAACAACTGCGCTTGGAACAGCAGTATTTCTTCGTGAGCTGTTCTCTACAAGACATCATTCATACCTACCGCCGCACTCACCGAAATTTTGACCAGTTCCACGAAAAAATCGCCATCCAACTCAATGACACCCATCCCTCGATTGGGATTGCCGAGTTAATGCGGTTGTTGGTGGATAAATATCAATTGGGATGGAACCGAGCCTGGTACATCACCAAGCACACCTTTGGCTATACCAACCATACCCTGCTAGCCGAAGCCCTAGAGCGTTGGCCCGTCAGCTTATTCGAGCGTTTGCTTCCTCGACATCTAGAAATTATCTACGAAATTAATCACCGCTTCCTGGAACAGATCAAAGTGAAATATCCGGGTGATGGGGAGCGAGTACAACGCATGTCCCTGATTGAGGAAGGTGGGGAAAAATTCGTCCGCATGGCACATTTAGCTTGTCTTGGTAGCCATAGCATTAACGGCGTCGCCGCACTCCACACAGAGTTGCTCAAGCAGCGAGTGCTGCACGATTTCTATGAAATGTTCCCCGAACGATTCAACAACAAAACCAATGGCATTACCCCACGTCGCTGGCTCTTACTGAGTAATCCCCAACTTTCCAACTTAATCACGGAAAAAATCGGTGACAATTGGGTGACTCACCTGCAAGAGTTGCAAAAACTGGAAGCCTTTGCCGATGATCCAGAGTTTCGCCAACGGTTTGTCGAGATTAAGCAGCAGCACAAGCAAGAGTTAGTGGATTATATTTTGCTGTTTAATGACGTGGAAGTCGATCCCAATTCCATGTTTGATGTCCAGGTGAAGCGATTACATGAATACAAGCGTCAGTTGCTCGATGTCTTGTTTATCATTACCCTCTACAACCGGATTAAGCGCAATCCGGGCATCGAAATTCTGCCCCGAACCTTCATTTTTGCAGGCAAGGCAGCTCCAGGCTATTATATGGCGAAGTTGGTGATCCGGTTGATTAATGCTGTGGCTAAAGTGGTCAACAACGACCCCGATGTCGCTGGTCGGATTAAAGTGGTGTTTATGGAAGGATTTTCTGTCTCCTTGGGTCAGAAAATTTACCCGGCGGCAAATCTGTCCGAGCAAATTTCCATGGCAGGTAAAGAAGCTTCCGGCACAGGCAATATGAAGTTTGCCCTGAATGGAGCGCTAACTATTGGCACCCTAGATGGAGCAAATATTGAGATTCGGGAAGCTGTAGGGGCTGATAATTTCTTCTTATTTGGTTTAACCGCACAAGAGGTCTATGACTTGAAATCCCGGGGCTACAACCCGATGGACTACTACCATAGTAATGCTCAATTAAAAGAAGTGATTGAGCGCATTGCTTCAGGTGACTTCTGTCCTGAGCATCCGGACTTGTTTAAGCCAATTGTGGATTCACTCCTCTACAAAGACGAGTACCTGTTGTTTGCTGACTATCAATCCTATATCGATTGCCAAGATCGTGTCAGTCACGCCTATCGTGACCAAGAGAATTGGATTCGGATGTCCATTTTGAATACAGCTCGCACTGGGAAGTTTTCCTCAGACCGCACGATCCGAGAGTATTGTCAAGAGATCTGGAAGGTTGAACCAGTCACGATTGACATTGAGGAATATGTGCAAGAAGAAGCCGGGTTGAAGGTGACGAAGCCACCCCTTCATATTTAAGTTAAGTTGTGATTAATTGAGGTGCATCACATTAATCATCAAAAGAGTCAGACCCAATTATGTTGCCAATACACTTGAGGTCTGGCTCCTGATTTATACTGAAGTAGTAAACTATCGCGCATTTAAATTCGGAATGGGTAGCGAGCAGGATGATCGCATGACAAAGATTTCACTGTTGTCGATAATAAGGTTTCAAGTCCGAACAGCTTAGAAACGAAACTAATCCTAGAAAAACAGAAGAAAACAAATGCAACCAATTACCCTGAAATCCCACATCGGTTCAGATGGACTCTTACAACTACAGCTGCCTGATGAACTCAAAAACCAGGATGTAACCGTAATTATTCAAATCCAAAAAACAGAATGGCTCTCTATCCTACAAAATACAGCAGGGAGCATTCCTGATTTGAAGCGACCCTCCCAAGGTGAATATGAGGTGCGTGAGTTCCTATGATATCATGTCCCAACGATTGCCCATAATTGCAATGCTGCAATTGCCTTAGCTCACAATCTGACATTGATTACTCATAATATTCGAGAGTTCAATCGGGTACAGGATTTAAAAATTGAAGATTGGCAAAGCAACGAATAATTATAACCATCACTTTTGTTCTTTTTCTGACAAAGTATCTAGTCTCTTGAAAAGTTAGGGTTTACAAAATATCCTTACGCTTGTGTAACCAAAGCGCGATCGCCAGATAAACAACGGTATGGACACAAAGGATACCCCAGTTAAGTCTCAGGTTGTCCCAGGTTGGATCATAAACGGGCGTCGGTTCAAAGGGAAGGGGAAGCGGTTCCATTCCAGGTAGAGGTGTTTGTTCCGGTACCATGGCATTGACATCCACTAAAGCACCATAAGCGCCCACTGACCAACGACTGATGGTTAACCAGGAGAGTTTACGGGCAAAACCAGTCAGTTCAAAGAGAACGCCAGAAAAGATAATTTGGGGTAGAAAGAGTAAGGATAGGCTATTATTTGCCTCGGTTTCATTGGTGACTAAGGCGGACACCAAGAGTCCTAAACTCAAGGTAGCCATTAACGTTAAAAATGTAGTTAAAGATAAACCAATTGACCAGGGAATTATTTCCGGATTAGGCGATTGAAACCCCACTAAAATAACCAGAACCATCAAAAGAGTTTGCAGAATCGCTAAACCTGAACGGATCAGGAATTTTGACCCCAGATAGGGAAAAATGCCTAAATTAACTAATCGTTCTCTAGCATAAATACTGGATTCTTTGACAATTTCTTGGACTGAACTTAAGAGTCCAACTAAAATGGCTGCACAGGTAAAAATAAATAGGACTCGTAAGGCGAGAGGCGCTTGGGTTATCTCTAGGGTGTCAAGTTCAGCTAAAGGGGTTTTACCCGCTAACGTGAGGACAATTAAGCCAATACCAATTGGGGCGGTGAGTAAGGAGAGGGCGAGACTGCGGCGATCGCGAAGAATTAGTTTTAGGTAGCGTTTACTTAGCAGCCAGAGTTGGTTTAGGGGAGAACTCCCGCTTCCTGAACTGGGTGGGGGTTGGGATGGCGTGACTTTTCCTGGACTTAGGGAGGCTTGAATGTAGCTTTGATAGGCGGCGGAATGATGCAAAAATTTCTCAGTCCAATGCTTGACAGTTTGCTCATTTTCTGATTGAGTTTTGCCTTGGTCGAGTTTGATGTAAATATCGGCAAAGTATTTTAAGTCACCAGAGGGCATTTCAAAGAAGTCCATCGCCTCTTGCGGGGGACCAAAGTAGCACAGATGTCCACCGCGACCCAGAAACGCGATGCGATCGCAGACTTCAATATTGGCGGTTGCATGGGTGACGAGGAGGATGGTGCGCCCCTGATGGGCGAGTTCCCGTAAGAGTTGCATCATCTCTTTGTCCAATCCGGGGTCAAGTCCAGATGTGGGTTCATCCAGGAAAAAGAGTTTGGGATCAGCCAGGAGTTCCACGGCGATACTCACCCGTTTGCGTTGTCCCCCACTCAAATCCCGGACAAAACTGTTGCGGACAAACTCTAGCTTAACTTGGTCAAGAGTGCGATCGACGATCGCGTTGACATGGGTATCCGGGGGTAATCGTAACCGACAGGAGTAGGTGAGGACTTCAGCAACAGTTAAATCCGGATGGACGATATCATCTTGGGGGACATAGCCAATTTGAGACCGATAGAGGTTAAAATTCTGTCGCAGGTTGTCGCCATTGAGAAAAACGGCACCTTCCTGGGTGGGTTCAATGCCTAAGAGGGTTTTTAATAGGGTAGATTTCCCCGTACCACTTCCGCCCACCAAGGCGACAAATTGTCCCGGTTCAATGGGGAGAGAGATGTGACTGAGGATGGTTTTGGTTTGCCCCTGTTTATCTTTAACCTGACGCACTAAGCGATGGGCGTCGAGGCGAATAAAATTGCCTCGATCCACTAATTCCAGGGTGTCTTGGCGTAGTAGTAGGCTAAAGGGTCCGATGCGGATGGTATCGCCATCCTGGAGGGGAACGCTAGTATTGATCAGTTTTTCGTTCAGGAAAGTACCATTGGTGCTACGGTCTTCTAAGACATAGCCACCTTGGGGGAATGGAGTGATAACGGCGTGTAGGCGGGAGACGGTGGGCGCGTCAAGTTGGATGGCGGCGTAGCGTCCAGGAGTCGGTTCCCGTCCCAATTCCACGGGCCACTCCCGTAATCCTTGAAGGGATAGGCGCTGTTTACTGGGTTGGACGGTGAGTTGGCTGCGATTGGGATTGGTATAGGTGAGGAGGATGTAGTTGTGGGGATCTTGACCAATTTCCAGTTGTACACCGCTTTGGAGGAGATAGCCTTGGCTGGTGTTGATTCGGGTTTTGTTGATAAAAATACCATTGGTACTGGGACGTTGACCATCGCCATCGAAAATACGATAGTCTTCACCCTCTTTGCGTAAGATGGCGTGGCGGTTAGAGATAACGCCCCAACTGGGAGGGATGGGGAGGTTAGAGAAAGTGCGATCGCGTCCCAGTGTATGGGTGTCTTGGTTGAGATAAAAGCGCTGGATTTGACCTTGATTGTTGAGTTCAAGGTAGGGGTGAGTCCCGACAACGGTGGTGTGACCAGAGGTGTTGCTTCTTCCCATAACATCATGATAACGGGTTGCGTTACCCGCTCAAGATTTGGATTACGCAAAGGCTCTATCTGTAGGGTGTGTTAGCGAAGCGTAACGCACCTTAACCAGTCTGATAGCAGGGCACGATGGTATCGTGCCCCTACCAACGGCAATTTAGATGTATAAGAAAGTGCGATCGCCCAAACGAATCAACCGTTAAACAAAATCATTCCTTTAGAGTAAGCCATGCTAAAAGATATTGTCGATGTTCAACCTTTAGCAGGATATCAACTCCATCTACGATTCGATGATGGCGTTGAGGGCATAGTTGATATTAGTCAAATCATAGAATTTACAGGTATATTTACTCCCTTAAAAAATCCAGACTATTTTGCTAAAGTCCGAGTCAATCATGATTTAGGCACGATCCAATGGGAGAATGAAGCCGATCTCGATCCCGTTGTCCTGTACGCAAGGATTACAGGTCAAGAACCCAGCCATTTATTAAATGCAACAGTCAATGCTGTCAAGGTTCAGGGAGTAGTGATGCAAATTCAGCCTGCAAACAAGACTGAATTAATCGGACAAATTACACTATTTGGAGCCGTCAACAATCAAATCTGTAAAATTCAGACCGAATTAAGCGGACGTGATTATATTTTGGCGATTAAAGCGTATCAAGAACGCATTCCGATATTCTGTACAGGTAATTTAATACAAGTAAATGATGTTTGTATTCTCCAAGATTCTTGTAACTTTACCCTAGATGCAACATGGCAAAACTAAAGGAAATAACAGGGTATCAGGGGAGCGTGTCCCGACGAAGGGTAATTTAGATGTCAAAAACGTGCGATCGCGCTTTCAACACCTCCATTAATTCCGTAGGGATATCGCGGCTATTCTAGGGATAGGCTGTAAGATTAGCGAGTCATCGCAGTAATCCAGGGTTTTGAACATGAGTACCATTAAACCTTCTTTTGATCGCGCCTATCAGGATTTCCTCCGGGACATTAAAATTCAGGTTGTTCAAAGTCGGATTGAGGCGGCGCGGGCAGTTAATCGATCGCTGATTCGCTTGTATTGGTCTTTGGGGCAGTTGATTGTAGAGCGGCAGGAGGCGTTAGGATGGGGCAAGGCAGTCGTAGAACGGCTATTGGCTGACCTCAAGGCTGAATTTCCTCAAATAACTGGATTTTCACCGCGCAATTTGTGGTTAATCAAGCAGTTTTATGAAGCCTATGCTGAAGCACCTGAATTTCTGAAACAGCTTGTTGCAGAAATTCCTTGGGGTCATAATATTTTGATTATGCAGCGCATTAAATATCAAGGCTTATTGCCAACCGATGAGGATTGGCAGCGATTGTTAGATTCAGCGTTGCTTGAGGAGGATGATAATTGATAAATTATGACACCAATAATTGGGAAAGGCTACTCAATTGCTAGGTTTGTTGCTAGTTTATACGAAAAGGTCAAAGCCTATCAAGATTCTAGGAATGACTCTTAATTTTAGGCTCGAAGTTTATGAGGGTGTTGCTTATTGTGAGAGGAAAGTTACGGTTGAATGGGGCGTACATTGGTGTGAAAAAAGGGCGCACGTCGGTGCGCCCCTACAGTTTAATCCTAATTCATAAAATTGGGTGTGCCACGTAGGGTGGGTTAGGCGGGAATTTAATCAGCACGAATGACTGTTTAATAACTATCTCGCCGTAACCCACCAACAAGCTATACACTCATGACTGACTTATAAGCAACTTCTGACTCAATCCCCTTGAAGTCATGATTAAGCAGATTATGATGTGATTAGTTTCATTCACGGATTAGTCATGTCGCGATCGCGAATAATTTCCCCCCAGTATATCGAACGGGTCAAGCGAGTGGTTAAGCGTAATAGTTTTTGGAGCCAGAGAGACTTAGCCGAGGAGAGGGCTATGATGGAGACTGAAAACGACATCAGGGATTTCCTTACCGTAGAAGATAGGAATGACGAACGCTGGTAACGAATATATTATCCGTACTGAACGGGGATTAACGATCGCGGGTACCCGGATCACTCTCTATGACGTGATCGATTATCTCAAAGCCGACTATCCACACAAGTACATTCGCGATGTCTTCAATTTGACTGATGAGCAGATGAATGGAGTTCTTGCCTATATTGAAGCCCATCAAGTAGAGGTAGAGGCAGAGTATCAAGACGTTTTGCAAATGGCAGAAGAAATTCGACAGTATTGGGAAGAACGCAACCGCGATCGCTTGGCTCGGATTGCGGCTGCTCCTCCCCGTGCTGGCTACGAAGCCGTTCGAGTCAAACTGATAGAAAACAGAAGGCAACGGGAAGCCAACAAGAAATGATTATTTTGTAAGCCATAACTTATGGATTGTCAAAATCTAGTTTTTTCACGTCATGCTATCCAACAGATGTTTCTACGCCGAATTAGTAAAGCTGATGTACAAACTGTTGTTGCTTATGGGGAAGTGATCGAATAAAATCTATATGATAAGCCGTTTCCTAGTTATCTGTTATTAGATTTTGTCGAAGGTCAACCCATTCATGTTGTATTTTCATAATGAATCTATGGATACAGGATATGTGGTGACGGCTTATCGCCCCGATCCCAATTTGTGGACAAATAATTTTAGAACTCGGAGATAAAAGCATGAGGTGTGTAATCTGTCAGCATGGCGAAACACAAGCTGGTTTAGTGACTGTGACTCTCGAACGAGACGAAAGTATTGTGATTATCAAACGGGTACCAGCAGAGGTTTGTGATAATTGTGGTGAGTATTATCTGAGTGATTTGATTACCGAGCAGGTACTTCAACGGGCGGAGATGGCTGTGAATAATGGAGCTGAGGTAGAAATTATCCGCTATGCGGCATAAAGGACTACGGGACTTATCGCTCTATTGTCACTCTGGGAAACGAAATGCCAAACCTGATTGCTGAAAGCCATGGCGCGTCTCTACAATCAATGGCGCTGAAAGTCCTAATCGATGTGTCTACTGCTAGGGGAACTTCAGTTTAACGCAGCGATTAGGGTTGAGGGTGTAAGTCAGTCACGAACTCAGTTATCAAGTCAAGCATTGCTCAGTTTCGACCTCAATAAGCGGTTTTAGAGGATGAGACTGTAGAGTTAGGAAAAACACCATGCAAGGTGAAGCACATCAAATTATCCACACTGGTGAACCACTCATTGCTGTACCAACTCATGTCGAGCCAAATCTACCGCTACAGGTTCCAGTAGGCAGTGTACCTGAAACCATCTTCGCGATCGCTGTCCTAATTCGCTCCATCGCCCTACTGATTAAAGTTATTGGGCAACAGAAGGAACGCAAGTAAGACTACTGTTTATTGCCTTGGGTTTCATTGGTAACTAAACTAGAAACCATTAGCGCCCCTACAATTCTAATCCACCAATAAGCTATACACTCATGACTGACTTATAACCGACTTCTGACTCAGTTCCCTTGAGGTCATGATCAAGCAGATTATGATGTGATTAGCTTCATTCAAGGATTAGTCATGTCGCGATCGCTAAGAATTTCCCCCCAGTATATCGAACGGGTCAAACGAGCAGTTAAGCATAATGGTTTTTTCCGCCAGAGAGACCTAGCCGAGGAGTTACAGCTTGCTTTGTCCACAGTGAGTAGTTTCCTCAATGGTAGACGTGTTGATTATGCGACGTTTTATGAAATTTGCGAAAGATTGGGATTAGAGTTGAAGGAAATCGCTGATCTTGAAGACGAACGCAGCGATCGCGCATTTTCAGCAGAGGCGTTGGAATTGGCTACGGTTGATTGTTCTGGGGAGGAAACAGGAACAGCCGTCTCTGAGTATATGGAGCGACCTCCTATCGAATCTCGCTGCAATGAGACAATCTTGCAACCGGGTTCCCTGCTGCGGATCAAAGCACCGAAGCGAATGGGCAAAACCTGGCTGATTGATAGGATTCTGGCTCAAGCAACTAAACAAAAGTATCGAACTGTGAATTTAAGTTTACTGCTAGCCGATGGGTCGGTCTTAAGCAGTCTGGATAAATTCCTGCGCTGGTTCTGTGGTGTCGTGGGGCGCGAGTTGAGACTACGAGATCAATTGACTGATTATTGGGTAGACGAGTTAGGTAGCAGCCAGAGCTGTACAATTTATTTTGAGGAATATTTGCTCAGTCAATTAGAGCATCCCTTGGTCTTAGCGTTAGATGACGTGGATCGTATTTTTCCTTATTCTGCAATTGCTGGGAACTTTTTGGCGATGCTGCGAGCTTGGTATGAGAAAGGAAAGAGAAGTAAGCTTTGGAAAAAACTGCGGTTGGTTGTTGCCCATTCCACGGAAGTGTATATTGAGCTAAATATTCATCAGTCGCCGTTTAATGTTGGTGAGTCCATAGAATTACCGGAGTTTAACCGGGAACAAGTACAGGATTTGGCACAGCGACAAGGATTGGATTGGCAGGGTTCACAAGTGGATCAGCTAATGTCGTTGGTGGGAGGACATCCTTATCTCGTACAGAGGGCAATCTATCACCTGACTCGCTCCGAAATCACCCTGGAGGAACTGCTGCAAAAGGCTTGTACGGAAGCGGGAATTTACGCTAATCATTTGCGGGGACATTTGGGCAATTTGCAGGAGCATCCAGAACTGGCAATGGCAATGAAAATAGTAGTCGAGTCAACACATCCGGTGCAATTAGAATCCATGCTAGCTTTTCAATTACAAAGTTTGGGTCTGGTGCAGTTAGAGGGAAATGAGGTCAAACCTCGCTATCATTTGTATAGTAATTATTTGCGCGATCGCCTAGGGAATTAAGCGTTGAAAATGAGTACAGTGCAAGGTTCAACCTACCGATATCAAGTTGGCGGAAGCTTGGAAGCGGACGCACCAAGTTATGTCACGCGACAGGCAGATCAAAACCTGTATCAAGGGCTGAAGGCTGGAAACTTTTGCTATGTGCTGAACTCGCGACAGATGGGGAAGTCCAGCTTGCGATTGCAAACGATGCAACGGCTGGAAGCTGAGGGTATTCGCTGTGCTGCTCTCGATTTGACACTGATTGGTAGTGACAAGAATACCCTAGCCAGTTGGTATATGGGATTGTTCTACGATTTAGTCAGCGAGTTCGATTTATCGGGAAAAGTTAATCGCAGAACTTGGTGGCAAGAGCGTAATTGTCTATCACCTGTGCAGCGTTTTCGAGAGTTTATTGAGGAAGTGCTGCTGGTCGAGATAGCGGAAAATATTGTAATTTTCATCGATGAAATTGATCATGTTCTCAGTTTAAATTTCTTGACCGATGATTTTTTTGCCCTGATCCGAGCATTCTACAACCAACGGGTAGATAAGCCTGCTTATAAACGCTTGACTTTTGCATTACTGGGAGTGGCGACGCCTTCTGATTTTATTGAAGATAAAAAGCGCACCCCGTTTAATATTGGACGAGCCGTTGAACTCTATGGCTTTCAATTGCAGGAAGCACAACCGTTAGCCAAGGGATTAGCTGAGATTAGTCATGATCCCCAGGCGGTGTTAGCTGTGGTGTTAGATTGGACGGGGGGTCAGCCATTTCTGACTCAAAAGCTTTGCCAAATCGTTGCTACTTCGGGGTCATTTATTGCGGTTGGCAAGGAAGCAGAGGCAGTAGAGAGATTAGTGCGATCGCACTTGATCAAGAACTGGGAATCGCGGGACAATCCAGAGCATTTGCGGACAATTCGCGATCGCCTGCTGTGGAATGAACGGCGTAAGGGTCGATTGTTGGGGCTTTACCAGGAAATTTTGCAGCAGGGAGAAATTATTGCTGATGACAGCCTCGAACAAATGGAACTGCGTTTGTCTGGGTTGGTGGTGAAGCTAGAAGGCAGTTTGAGAGTTTACAACCGCCTCTATGGTTTAGTCTTTGATTGGGCTTGGAGTGCTAAAGAGTTGTCGGAGTTGCGTCCTTATGCAGAGGCGCTGAAATATTGGCTAGATTCTCATGGTCAGGATGAGTCACGGTTATTGCGTGGCAAGGCTTTACAAGATGCCAAAGCTTGGGCAGCCGACAAAAATTTAATGCCTCAAGATTATCGGTTCTTAGATGCTAGTCAAGAATTAGATCGGCAAGAAAGTCAGAAGGCTTTAGAAGCAGAAAGAGTTAGACAGGAATTAGAGAGTGTAGAAAAAGCTAATCGAGTATTATATGCGGCTCAACGAAGAGCGAATAGAAGCATTCGTATCGGTTCAATTGTGCTGTTAATATCCTTAATTGCTGCCGTAACTGCTAGTTTATATGCGGGGAGGAAAACTCACCAACTAGCGGGTGCGACAACAAAACTAAAAGATGTTAGTCAAAAAGCGCAAGTCGCTGAGGATAAATGGGAACAAGCAGAACAGGAAACTGAAAGAGCAAATAACCAATTAAAGGATGCCAAAACTCAATTAAAAGTAGTTTATAAAAGTGTTAAATTAGCTGAAGATAAACGCCAAGAAGCTGAACGGAAGGCTCAAAAGTCTAGCCAACACTTAACAGCGGTTGAAACTCAACTTAAAGAAGTTAATCAAAAAGTTCAATTGACTAAGGAAGAACGCCAAGAAGCTGAAAGGAAAGCTCAAGAAGCCAATCAACAATTAACCACGGCAAGGAAAACCTTAAAAAATGTAACTCAGCAGGCACAGCAAAAAGCGATTGAACTGGACAGAGCCGAGCAGCAAGTTCAACTAGCAACTCAGAGAGCCGAGGTTGCTGAAACAGAAGCATTCAATGCTCGCTCTAAGCTTTTGGTTGAGGAATTAATACAGAAAGCTGTTGACAAAAGAGAGTTCAAAGAGATAGAAGCCCTGCTATTGATAATGCAGGCTGGACAAAAGGTCAAGAAATTTGCCGAACATGGTACTCCTGATTCTAGCACTAGCAAGCTAGTAGCTAGAACTTCGTTGCACTTACAGGTCATTTTGGATAGTATTCACGAGCAGAATCAATTGAAGGGTCATCAAGGTAGGGTAATGAGTGTAAGTTTTAGTCCTGATGGAGAGTATCTAGCTAGTGCTGGTGAGGATGGTACTGTGCGGATTTGGAACTTAGCTGGACAGCAACAAACTCAATGGCAAGCGCATTCTGGTGGTGTGAGTAGTGTGCAATTTATAACTGCTGCAAAACATCTAGCTAGTGCGGGTGAGGATGGTACTGTGCGGATTTGGAACTTAGCTGGACAGCAACAAACTCAATGGCAAGTTAATTCCGGTGGCGTTACCAGTTTTAGTGTTAGCCCAAATGGACAACTTTTTGCGACGAGTGGCAAGGATGGTACAGTTAAGATTTGGAACTTGATAGGGCAACTTAAAGCTCAATGGCAAGTTTCTCAAAATGCGGTAACAACTGTAAATTTTAGTCCGGATGGAGAGTTGATTGCCACGGGTGGAGAGGATGGCATTTTTCAACTCTGGACACTAGAAGGACAACAGAAAGTGGAAGCAAGGGGTAGCAGTAGTATCCTTACAAGTATCATTTTTAGCGCTGACGGAAAGCAGATTGCTATGGCAGGTAAGAATAGCCAAGTCCGAATTTGGAATGTAGCAGAACAGAAGGTAGAAGACTTTGATAGCCGTCAATCTGGAATAAATCACCTTAGCTTTGACCCTTCTCGCCCTATTCTTACCACTGCTGGTGAGGATGGTACAGTATGGCTCTGGGAAACTACTCAATCTAGCCGATTTCCTCTTGGATTATTTGGTCATGAAGGCAAGGTGTATAGTTCAAGTTTTAGTCCGGATGGACAGAGACTCGCTACCGCCGGAGAAGATGGTGTAGTCAGACTATGGCAGTTATCTAAGCCGTCGTTTAAACAACTATTAGGAGAAAAAACTCCAGATCTGGACGACTTAGATGCATTGCTAAATCAAGGATGCGACTGGTTAGAAAATTACCTAGTTACTCATCCTCAAATTAGAAAAGAATTCAATATCTGCTTGGATAGATAGTTTTTTATCTCTCAATATATTAAAGGCTTAAGCTTTGTCAATTATCAAGGATAATCATTCTTGTACATAATGTTCAATAACTCTGATGGTGCTGCTTGTAAAAAAACGTCTATTGGAATACCAGAACCAGCATTCAAGTGAATTCCAACTAGATCACCTTTATCATCCAATACTGGTCCACCTCTCATCGGTCTTGTGGTAACGTTAGTATAATCTAGACGCGCTCTATGGCTAGAAATTGCCGTATCAGCAGGAATTGCCGTATCAGTAAGTTGTCCCTCAGCTAGCTGATATATTTGTGTTTCGTCTAAATATAAGTCACCACTAATATACACAGCATTTCCTCCAGTCAAGCGACTAGTATCACCAATTGCCGCAACTTGATAGATTCTTTCACTCTTAAACTCTAAAATAGCTAAATCAGAGTTAGATAGTCTTTCAATAGATATGACAGGATAGTTTTTTTTATCAGGAGTAAAAATTTCATAGTCAGCTATATTGTTGACCACTTGTTCACTGGTCAGCACATAATAAGTGTCTCCTTGTTGAGCAATGATTGCTCCAGAACCAACAATAACTGTTCTATTTTCATTTTCCAGCACACTTTTATAACTGACAATGATAACTGTGAAGCTTGTAGCTAGTTTTTGCACATCAGGTCTATTAGATTCATCTTGGCAGGGTCTAGATAAAGAATAGTTACATGAAATAGAGTTTATGTATTCTGAAGAATTTCTTGAATATTGGGCGAATCTGATCCACACACCAACATCAATTGCAATATAGTGGTTTCCTGATTGTTGAATGTGATCTTCATAAAAGATCAATGGAGAAGTTGAACTGCCAGTATTTATATTAGCCAATTGCGAAATCACCTCCTGAGGATCTTCTCCGGGTCTTAGGGTTACTAAAACTCTTTCAGCAGGACATTGAACAACCCTATCAGAGATACTACGAGAAGCGCATAGTGCAGGAAAACCCTTATATCTACCAGAAGAAATATAGTTTAATACTCCACTTTGATGATTTTGTTGAAACCTGTGGGAAACTTCTTCACAGCGCCGTTGAGGAGGATAGCCATAATTAGAAAAATAACTGCTACTCCAGATAATCAAGACTACTTCTCCCCGTGTCGCATGCCGAGCGATTGTTGCTGGCTGACCATTATGACTACCACAGTAGAACGTTGTAGGCGCTCGCTCTTGGGCATGACTAGACAAATTCATCGATGTAGTAACACCCAGAGTCACGGCGACAGTACCTAATAATAACGACCAAATTTTCATAGTTACTCCGCTCAAAATACTGCCAAATACTTGATTGACCCAAAAAATAAAATCGCAATTAGATTTTGCTGAACCATTATTGGCAAGCTAATCAGATCATATCCTTATTTCTTAGGCTATATACATAATTCAGTTACAATTCAGTTATAAGTCAGTAACCGGTATAGGTATTTCGGTAGTTCGTAGAATTACGAATACAACATATCAGTTAAAGTTATCACACCCTTCAGTTCAATTTAACCAATTGAGTGCCACACTTAAAACAGAACTTAGAATTACTAGGATTCTTCGTCCCACAATTCGTACAGAAAACATGGGCTTGCGGCGTTACACTCTTCGCCTCAATCTGAGTTGGCGCATTCCCCCCATCACTCCGAGGCTGCTGCACAACCCCTGGCGACACAGACTGACTCTCTACCTTCAATTTATACCGCTCAATCACATCCAACAAAATCCGCGCCTCTCGCTTATAATCAGGACTATCTTTTCCCCCCTGCTTATCCAACTCCAACGCCCGTTGTTCCAAATACTGTGTCAATTGCCCAAAAATGGCTTGCTTTTGTCTGGGCGTTTCTGCTGCATTCAGCTTCTGCATCACTTGACGCTGAATCTCTTCCCTATCTGGGCGACAAGCTAACACCTCCAACACCTGAGACGCTTCTTCCCAACTAGAAGCAATATCTACCGATTCTGCACCAATTGCCGTTTGCCGAGTATAGCGAATCACCGTTTCCTTTGTCGTGCGATTTTCCTCTTGACGCAATACCCCCAGCGCCCGTGCTTGAACCACTAAACTAAAAATAGCCGGATCTTCAGGAAACACATCCCAAAACGGCGGTTCTTTTTGCAGATGTACGGGAATCGGTAAATCGCGACTTTCTCCCCGTAACTGCGCCCGTTTCGCCACAATACTTTCCCCTTTCCAATCTTGATAGGATTGGCGTAATTCTTTCATCCCATCAATACAACGTAGGGAAAATCCGCCTGTTTCTTGGACAAATACCAGGCGATGTCGTTCTAAATCTCCCAAGGGTTTCATCGATTCCTCATTTCCCAGAAATTCTTCTAATTTAGGGATAATTTTCTGTGCGGCTGGATCACTGGTATTCCGCCCACCCAATAGCGCTACATTCGTATTCGTTGCGGGGGTAAATCCAGCATCTTTCCCGGTTAACACCGATCGCGCAAGCAGAATTAACGGTTTAGACTTGTTATAAGCAATGCGTAAATTATTCACAATCTCCGCATCATCATTAAATACCTTGAACAGGCGATCGCACGCGGCTAAGTCTTGCTGCAATTTACTACTCTGCGGGGCTTTCGCCACCACCGCCTGACTGCGATCCAAAATAATCTGCCGCAAATCCTCATCTTGCACATCCGGGATTTCGGTAATATCAAATAACCGCATTACCTCATCTGCCATCCGGGTTTCTTTCCACAAGGGACTGGCTAAATTCAGCACTTCTTCTGATACCGTACTACATACCCCATTCATGCCTATCTCATAAGCCGTTTGACTCCCCTCCGACGCCCCTGCCAACTGCTCAATTAAATCCTGATATAATCCATTCAGTTCCTGTCGGTCATACAACTTAATCCCATTAATCACTAAAGCATCCGCACTCTCCGCCTGCCGATTCGCTTTTTCCTGATACAAATCCCGTGCCTGAATCAGCTTTTGCTTCCATCGGTTGAATCGCCGCTCTAATACCGTTAAATGTTCTTGTAACCGACTAATTACCTCCAATCCGAGACCCCGTGCCTTCCGCTGAATCGTTGCCGTTAAACAGCCTTCTAACCCGATCAGGGCTGATTCACAATACTCCTCCATTTTGGCTTGTTTGGTCACACCAAACTTATCCTTAAATTCAGTAATATCTTGCAGCGCCGCTTCATATTGTCGCTGGCGTTCCGATTCCTTCGGTGACCAAATTTTATCCTGTTCCCGGCGAAACTTATCACTGGCATCCTCAAAAATCTGTCGCACCGTTGCTAAGAAAGCATCGGCAAATTTAGGTCCTTGACGGCGGTTCTCTAGAATCTGATAAAACTCATCCTCTAAGGCTTTCCGCCCCCGTTTAATCAATTGATCTCGGTTATCGTACATCTTTTTCAGGAAGTCCCCATGTAACCGTTCATCGGGACTAATTTCGCGAAAATGATCGGTGCGATAATTATCAACCTTTGGCTTGAGATACCCATCGACAAATCGCAGAATCTTCCCCTTTTCCGACGCCAACATCTTCACCCCTTGCTGGGTGCATTGCAGCCAGTTATCGGTGGCAATTTCATTACGAATACTATTGACCCATTCAGAAATGACGGCTAAATAAGACCGATCTGCCGCCGCTGATAAATCAGCAATTAATTCCGCCTCAGTTAACCGCATCCGCTTCAGGATATCCCCTCGCACCAATTCCAACAATTGCGGCGGTAATTGCACCGACTCATTCAACCACCACCCAATTAAATCCTTTGCCAAACGATTCGATAAAGATGTTCTAATTTGAGCGATAGGAATTTCTATCGTAGACAAACCAAAACTCATAAAGTTCTTGGGATACCCTCGTCCCCCCGGATCAGCCTGCGCCCAAGCCCCCTTAATATTGTCGCGAATTGAGCGTTTATGGGGGGCAAAATCTGAGGTTAAATCTAGGAAAATGTTCTGAGCAATCATTTCCCGCAATTGATCCAGTTTAAAGTCACTTTCGCCGTTTTTAGTGCCGACTAAATAGGTGAAATCAAAGGGAGGGCGTTGACTGCGGATTTCATCGGTTAAACTATTACTAAATTGGGCAACATATTCGGTGCGGTAGTCGGAGAAATAACTTAATTCCATTAAAGCCGCATAGCCATTTGCCAAAACGCGATCGCCTACACTAATTCCCACAAACGCATTCGGCATGGGGACAATGGCGGTAATGAGGGGACTGCCTTCTCCCTCTAACCACTTGCGAATACTATAGCCCATATCGATGAGCATTCCACTGCCCGTTCCCCCGGATAAAGACCCCGTGATGAAGACATTAATCGCATTGGTACTCACTTTTATTCCATAGCGATCTAACATAAAATTTTCCCGCCCTTTCACCCGTTGACAGGCGGCGATAAATTTATCCCGAATCTCGTGATAGTTACACCATAAAGCAAATCGCCCACAGGCACGAATTTGTCCGGCACCGGCTTCTAATGAGGTGATGTTGCGTTCTAATTCTCTAGGAAACCAGCGATTAATCCAGGGATAGTTTTCCATATTAGACACCATATCCCGGACTTGTTTACCACTGACACTTGCCCAGTGTTTTTCGTTATCTTTTAAAGGGGAACCAGCGGCGTCGGGGTTGTTGATTTTATAGTCTTTATCGGTGTCAATAACCAGGAAGCTGAGGATGGGGAAGTTGGTTAAGTTGCCGTAGGTTTCTGCAACTAAGCGTCGGACTCGGGAGACGATTTCGGCACCGGTGCCACCAATCCCAATGAGGATAGTGGGAACCATGCTTTTTTCTTCGACTTGAGTTGCCATGGTGGTTTCTTTGGTGAATGAACGAGAATTGGTAGGGGTTGTCGCTTTTTGTCTGAAGCCTTATGTGTCGAGTCTATAGGCAGGCATATTTTCCCATAATGAAAAGTATACCATAGAAAAACACTGATTCCACAGATTTACAGCAATCATTGAGCTGGGGCTTTGGCAGGTTAGTCGCACTGATTTCACAGATTGATAGAGGTGTGAGACTCTAATGAAAAGAGGATTGGATTGAGTAATATAGCAGTTCCAAATGAAACGTGAAAATATTACCCCTCCCAAACCCTCCCCTTAGCAAGGGGAGGGCAGGGGTGGGGTTCACAACTCAAATGAAAACGCTATAGATGAAACAATTAACATAGTGAAATAAATGGTAATCCTTTAGCTAAATGCCAAACAATTAAAAGGGTGGCGACTGTCCAGAAGAAGGCATTGCCTAACGCTAATTGACCCGCGAGATTCATGGGCAGTTTTAGCCATCCTTGGAAAATCCAGCGATCTAAGGGGAGGATGAGTAACCACATCAGAGAAATCCAAGCCGCACCCAGCCAAAAAATAACCCAGCGTCGATTACTGTTAAAATTCCTAAAGAATTGATTCGTGAAAACAGTTTCTAAATTGGTGACTTGACCAGAGTGATAGATCCCACCTGTAGTAGCAGCCGCGTTGCGTAAATCAGGCGCGTCTCCACCCACGACAACAGCGTTAATCTTCACCCGACGGGCGGCGGCGGCTTGAATCACCTCAGCATCAACGTCAGCTTCCCCATCGGTGACTAAGAGTAATTCCCGGCAATGATCCTGAATTGGACTTAAGGCGTCTGTTCCTTCCTGAATCGCTAAATTCAAATCCGTTGTACCCGGTACAATTCGCTGAATCAGGTTAGGATTTTGCAACGCCTGGTTCAATTCAGCACTTACCTGTTGACTATCGGTTTGAAAGGAATCGGTCAGGGGTAAAACAACTCCCGCAAAACCAAAGACCTGAATTTGATTAGGAACTCTTAACAGTTGAGCATTTTGGTCAAGATAAGACTCAACAGCGATAACTTCCTGATACATCACCGTACCCGGTTGGTTAAACTGGGAGGGTTCAGAGAAGGTACTGCTACTTAAATCTAACGCGATCGCGACGGCTACCGATGGTCTACCCAGTCCGAGTAAGGCAAACAATACAGCCGCGACTAAACATATACCCAAACAGATTAAGGGGATTTGGAATAGGGGATACAACCAAAGACGGCGACGATAACGAAGCACCAGAAATCCTATAGAATTTTAAATCAGTGTTTTATCCTGTATTATAAGGCTTCCCTGGTTTGGGCAATTTGTACAATCGGGTAGAAACGTTCCGGCGGAAGGTTTCATTCTCCGTTGAGGAAAGGGCAATCCGAGTCAATTGAGTGGATGGGTGGTGTTCATTCGTGCAAGCGGGTTGCCCAAACCAGGGGAATTATAGGTGTTGATTATTTATATGGATGCGAGGTATAAGCATGAGCGTTACCATTCCTGATGAAATCGTTAAAGCCTCACGACTCTCAGAAGCCGAGTTGATTCAAGAAATTGTGCTAATGCTTTTCCAGCAGAAAAAAATCAGCATCGGCAAAGCCAGTCGGTTACTGGGGATGAATCTAATCCAGTTCCAGCATTTGATTGCCAGTCGGGATATCTGTGTTCATTACGATGTTGCGGATTTCAAAGAAGATCTTAAAACAATTAATACTTTGTATCCACAATGATTGTCGTTAGCAACACTTCACCTATCAGTAACTTAGCCGTTCTGGGGAATCTCCCTCTACTGCAACAGGTTTACCACACTATAATTATTCCCACTGCTGTTGCCGATGAAATCGCTCAGGTGGCGACAATTTACACCCAAGCCGCAACTGTCCCTACACTTGATTGGATTCAAATCCAGAATCTTACCAATAATGATAATGAGCTGATCGAGTCCCTGCGTGAAGAACTGGACGCTGGCGAAGCTGAAGCCATTGCCCTGGCGCTTGAACTCAATGCTGATTTGCTCCTGATTGATGAACAATTGGGTAGAACCGTTGCGTCCAGATATGGACTGAAAGTCAAGGGACTTTTAGGAGTTTTGGTTACAGCTAAACGTCTGGGGATGATTTCGGCGGTTAAGCCTGTGATGGATGATTTGATTGTGCAGGCAAGATTTAGAGTCAGTCAGCAGCTTTACACAGATGTTCTGCAAGCGGCTGGCGAGTAGAGACATGATCTAATACAGTGAATGCAACTTGGTATAAAAGCGACGTAGAGGGGATATTCTGGATCAGCTTTGCCTCTGAATAATTACAGCACAGAGAGATATAGACTGGACATAATCTCATTTTGTCACCTCAGACATTGCAGAAAGTAAGGCTCTCAGGGCATGATTAACGGCTTCCGATGTCTTAAAAACCTTAGCCACATCTGGAGCCAGGGTAACTGTTACAGGAGAGTCATCAGTTTGAGTGACAAAACGATTCGGGCTAGCTTTGCTATAGTCAAAGTCATATTCTGGAAGCATCTCGTCACCTATATTATTGTTAGGAAATTTAGAAGCTTGTGAATTTTTCATAATCCTTGCCTTCCTTGTAGGGGCGACCCGCTTCCCATTGGTGTCAACTTAAGCTCAACCCCTCTCCCCCAGCCCCTCTCCCACGCCGGGGAGAGGGGAGTAAGAGAATCTGGTTCCCCTTCTCCCCACGGTGGGAGAAGGGGTTAGGGGATGAGGGGGAAATTTTGAGCAGTAAATAGACATAGCTGAAAACCTTGCCAGCATTGGTTTTTGACCTTAAGTTGACACGGATGCCCGCTTCCATAAATGAACAACTCTAGTCCACTCAATCGGATCGGGTCGCCCTCTCCTCAAATCTTTGGGTTAGAATGTATTTCTCATATTCTGGAAGCCTATCGTTATCTGTGTTGTTAGGGAATTCAGAATGACGAGAAAATTAATATCTATATTACTGTACCGGATCAAACTGATACCGCGAACCCGTCGGACCCGCAGAACCAGGAACGGCTTTAACCAGAGGGATTTGATTAAACAGATTAAAGTCTTGTGCTGTCCCAGAAATGGGAATCCCTTGATTAAGCTGCTGGTACACTCCGGTGCGAGTGGGGTTCTGACTCAACGCTGTCGTTAAGGCGTCTGTTGCATCATAAGCTGTGGTGGTACGCCAGCTAATTCTACCTCGCCAAATCTGGGCGGCTTCTTGGGCAAAAGCATTGTCGGGTTGCCAACTCCAAGGAACAGCCAGTACCATTCCCGCGATCGCATCACCCCCTTGAATTAAAATGGTTGGGTTATAAAGTTCATCTCCCCCAATTAAACCTAACGGGTTTTCAGCTTGAGCAGCATTTGCCTGAGCGAGTGCGATCGCGGTATCTACTTTATTCTTACTCAATGCCAGAAATGCCATTGTTGCACCCGCTTGAGTAGCACTCTGAATTTCCCCGGCGGGGTCAATATTCGGATTAGCAGTAATATCAACCGTTTTCACCACCTTACCTTTACCTTGAGACAAGGCGGCGGTAAACTGAGCGTTTAGAGCTTGGCTATAGGGACTGTCAGAATTGTAAAATACCACCACCGATGCCGGAGAGGATTGTTGGGCGGCATAATTTGCCAAGGTTTCACCCACTTGTTGTAAATAGGTGGTGAGTAATTCCTGGTCTTGTTGAGCCAGAGAAATAGTTTTTAAGATAGACTGACCTGTCGGGTCAGGTGTCACATTGGTACTCACGGGTGAAATTACGGCTAACCCAGCTTTTTCATATTGTGCGATCGCTTGTCGGGTTCCGGCATCAACCCCATGTCCAATCACGCCTAAGACAGTGGGGAATTGAATTAAATCCTCTGCCAAAGACGCAGTTTTACCTGTGCCATCATCATTGACAATTATCACCTCCAGTAAGCGATTGGCTGGTGTTGGAGAGGCGTTAAATTCCGCCTGTGCCGATGCGACACCCCTCAACACTTCTTTGGCTTCATTCTCACTCGGCGTAATCGGAACTACAACCGCGATTGCCAATGGATTACCGATTTGCCTAGCTTTGGCATTATTGAAATAGAGTTTACTTTCTGGATCATTGGGGTCAGAAGTCGTCGCTTGTTGATATTGTGCGATCGCCTGATCCCAATCTTGTTGAGCAAATGCAGCCGCGCCAGCTTGTTTGGCAGATGTTGTATCCAGTAATATCTTTTCACCCTGACTCATCAGTGAAGCATTACTTGGACTGGCGGTATCACTGAGTAAAGCGGTAGAGTTCTGGGGTGAGGGTGACGTCGGTGTTGGCGTTTCATTATCGGTGACAGGTTGCGTCTGATTGTCCCTTGTCGCCAGATACCAACTCACACCACCACCCAACAGAACTAAGAGTGCGATCGCCACTAGAATCGGTAGGGAAAATCGTGGTATTTTAACACCCTTACCCGACATGACCGTTTTTTTCTGCATCGCCTCTCTGGGCAAGCCACAGATTGAGCAATCTGGACCATAATTGTCGTGGGGAGCATGGGAACCTGTACCAACATAAGACTGATCATTATTTTTCGGTTCACCATCGCAGATCCATTTCCCTTGTGAACTCACCTTGCCCACTCTCCTAGCCTTAGTCACGCTTTGTCTACTATTCTAGGATGTTTCCAATATCCAATTTTTGATAACGAGGGTTGGCTGCACAAACGCTCAACCGTTACCAATAAAGGTTCAGAGTAGGATTAAAGATAATCACGTCACGGCGCGGGTGGGAAATCCTGGGCAGGTATATCTTGGTAAGGAGATGGGGGTGAAGCCTCTGGAGAGTCGTGTAGCAGGTTGGAAACGAGGCTATAACTCAGATAGGCAGGAGTTGCGATCGCAATCAGCACGGCGACTAGACCCAACCAACTTCGGGCAGTCCATGACGACCCATAATAACAACGGTAGGGATCAAACGGTAGCTGTTGGGGATCAATGATATTCCGTAACGCAATCAGTCGCTTAAATCGAACGCGCCGATCATCGAGTTTTTCTAATAAGATCCAACCCGCCAAGGCTTCTTCTTCACACAGTTGTTGAAACACAGCCGGTTTATGAAATAAGTCCCGGTGCGATCGCACAATTTTGAATTCCCAGCCAACCAGTTGCGGGTCTACTGAAGGTTGTTCTGGATGACTCATACGGTCAATCGTGCCGTTCGCTTGTCGCTGCTGTAATAACGCTGAGTCTTCTTTTGCCTCAAAACCCATCACAATCTCCTCTTCCTCCTCCTGATAATGATGACTCCCGATCATCTGTCGCCAGCGCAGCCATGTACTGACAACTACTGATTGCCAACCCAGATTGCCGACTAACACGCTGAAAATGGTTACTTCAAGCATTTTTTAGTCATTCGTCATTCGTCATTCGTCATTTGTCATTCGTCATTTGTTATACTCGCTTCTCTCCAAGCCAGCACTGAGTCAGGGCGGGTTTAGCGGCATTCGGGTGGCAAGAAACGATAATCGTGAAACCCGTTCTTACAACCGGTAAAACTTAAACCTCTTTTTCGGTTATTCATAATTCATAATTCATAATTTATAAATTCATGACACATAGCCTTCCACAACATAATCTGATCCAAGCTGACGCCAACTGACTTGTTCAAGCGTCAGGGCGTCTGTCATCCTTGCTAGTCCTAAATCCCCAACAGGTGAGGGCGCTGTTATACCACCGACAATTTTCGGAGCAATAAATGCCAGTACTTTTTGGACTGTGCCATCCGCGATCGCTCTGGCTGCCAAAGTGCCACCACATTCCCATAACACCGTTGAAAGCTGTCGGTCGTACAGATACGCCATTGCCTTGGCGGGTGTCAGAGGCGTCATTTCAATCACTTCTACTCCCTTGTTCACTAGCTGGTGCTGTAAATCCGGATTGGCTCCGATCTCGGTCAAAACTAACGTGGGAGCATCAGCGGTTTCCCATAAACGGGCATCGATGGGCAAGTCTAGGGTGCGACTCATGACCACTCGCAATGGATTGTGAGTATCGGTATCGTGACTGGTGAGATGAGGGTTATCCAGACGCACAGTATTACCCCCGACAATAACGGCATCACAAGCCGTCCGAAGTTGATGCACATACCGCCGCGCCTCTTGACCCGTCACCCAAGCACTGTGACCACTGGCGGTGGCAATTTTGCCGTCGAGTGTCATAGCATATTTCAGCATTCCCCAGGGACGCTTATGCAGGATGCGATGAATAAAGGCTTCATTAAGCTGGCGACAAGCCTCCGTTTCCACACCCACGACAACCTCAATCCCCGCCTTTCTCAGCCGCTCAATTCCACCCCCTGCCACGAGAGGATTGGGATCAACCATACCGACGACAACCTTAGCCACTCCTGCGGCAATTAAGGCTTCTGTGCAGGGGGGTGTTCGTCCATAGTGATTACAAGGCTCTAGGTTGACATAAATTGTCGCTCCCTGAGACTTGTCACCCGCTTGACGGAGAGCAAAAATTTCTGCGTGGGGTTGACCTGCGCCTGGATGAAATCCCTCTCCCACGATCACTCCATCTCGGACAATGACAGCACCCACTAAAGGATTAGGGCTAGTTCGTCCGAGGGCACGGCGAGCAAGCTCGATGCACCGTTGCATCATCGTGTGATCAAATGGCGTCCAATGAGGAGACGCCGATGACACTGATTGAGTATCAGGTTGGGCGTCAACGGGAGAGTGTTCCATTGGTCTGCTATCTTTCTGGTTATTCTTGAGTTTAGAGTATACTCCCCCCAGATCACGGATTCGGGAATGTCTTTTCTGGCTTATCGTCGATATTCGTCGCCACAATCGCCAATGATTTGATACAAATCATAAGACTTGACTAATACGGCTTCAATCTTTTCCTTTTCCTTGGCATCGAGAGTCATGGTAAATACTCTGGCATTATCGTCTATATGTTCCGATATGCCTAACCTCGCCCCAACAATCACACCAGCTACGGCTGGCTGATCGAGGATATACCGCACGGCTACATTCGGAATACTCACATTATGGTGAGTCGCTATATCCTGGAGTACGGTGAGCAACTCTTGAAATAAACGCCAACCGCCCCACCCATCAATCATGTTCTTGTATTTTCTCAAGCTAGCCGTAGACAGTTCTGCCCAACCCGGTTCAGGTTGTCCTAAATACTTTTCTGATAACAAGCCGCCGCAGAGGGTGCCATAGGTGAAAAGTTTAATGTCATGGTCTTGACAAAACGGTTCCATGTTGACTTGAGGACGGCGGTCAATCAGGGAATACTGGACTTGATTGGAGAGGATGTTGATCCCGGCGTCGATGATAATTTTTAGGTGTTCGGTATCAAAGTTGGTTAACGCCAGATGCTTGATTTTCCCTTCGGCTTGCAGTTGTGCCATCTGCTTGAGGGCGTCCAGATAGTTGCGATCGCGGTAGTCCCACCAGTGGAATTGTAACAAGTCCAGGCAATCCATTCCCATCCGTTGGCGAGAGCGATCGATATTTTTCTCCACCCATTGTCGAGTCATCCGACCTGGGCGGGGTACCCATTTGGTAAAGGCTTGCATGTTTGCTAACGCTTCCTCACCGCGAGTCGCCACCAGTTGACGCTTAAATTCGCCAATAAAATCTTCCGCCGGTCCATAATGATCGGCGAGATCCCAGGTGGTAAAGCCAGCATCTAGATAATCAAACATACTGGGAATGGCTTTTTTGGGATCAATGCGTCCATGAGCGCCAGATACTTGCCATAAGCCATTTAGGAGGCGACAGATGTTCAAATCTGGGGTCAATTGCAATCGGCTGGATTCAGGTAAAGTCATGGTTAGGAGGGAAGTAGGTGGGGACAATTAAAGTTAACGGCTCTTATCGTCATTTGTCATTCGTCATACTCGCTGCCCTTGAGAAGCAAGCTACGTTTATGTCAGGGTTTAAGGTCTATTTGCAGAAATTAATCGTGTTGGGTTGATTTCCACCAGCCTACTTAAAAGGGTAAGCAACTGTAACCAAATACTTGCCCAAAGCTACCCATATTTTGACTTTTTGGGTAAGTTTTAATGTCGCGCCATCCGTTCTATTACGTCGCTAAGGCTATTAGCGCCCAACTCCAGTCGTTTTATCTTTAACTATTTGATAGCTGTTTCGGTCAATGTCATCGTAAACCTGCGTTTTGGCTCATCGTAAATTTTCTTTCCAGACATCCTGATTGGCCTTAAAACTCATGTATGATATGAGTCTAGCAGTCATTGAGCAGGTCGAGTCAATGCTT
>NZ_JAVJTO010000095.1:0-82253 GCF_040220235.1 Coleofasciculus sp. B1-GNL1-01 | reverse complement strand
ATATCTGCGTTATTCTCGGTTTTTAGGGCAATTTGTAATTTTTCTTTCTGCTCTGGTTTTAAATAATTTTTGGCTGGCATATTTTTTCGTTTTTCGGATTTTCTATTTTGATTATACCCTATTTAAATGCCGAACAGCTTATCAGCAGGTGGGTTAGGATGGCGACATTGTAAAAAAAAGTGAAAGGCTGGGTATTAGATCATCCATTTGGGAGTTCTATACAGAGATACGAAGCTAAAACCAAAAAGGATTTACTCTAGATCCTAGGTTGGATTAGGATATCTGAGTAATTGGAAAGATGCTCCTCAACTCGTCGTTAAGTCTCTTCGGGGACAGAGGCTAATACGCGATTCCCCAAGGTGAATCGTAAAGTAAACAGATTCTCCCTCAATGACGAGTGGATGAGAGGCGTAAACATAATAGCGATCGCAAATGATGTAAATTATTAGAGATAAATTCAGTTAATGGGTTCAACACCAGACGACTCTTGTTTCACAAGAGTTGAAAATGTAAGAAATTGTAATTATTAATATCCTAAATTTAGATAATTAATTTTTATCAACTGTCCAGATGATGTCTAAATCTCTGAGATAATAAAGGGCAAAGCAAGCCGCCAGCATGGGCCAAGCTGCGAAAAATAGCAAGTTTTCAAAGGGAGCGAAATATTGCCGAAAAGATGAAAAGGTGGAAACAGAATGGAAAAATAGCACTAGCAAATAAGTCCACCGCTTTTGGAAACCTGTTACAAATCCCAGAATAATGATAAGCTGAATCCCCCCAATGAGGTAAATTGGCATATTACTCAATCCACCAATCAAATAAAAATTCTGGAAAATTGCTGCGGCATGGTCAGGGTTCACAAATTTATCTAAAGTCCACATCAGCATGACCAGAAACACACTCAGTCGCAGCAAGAGCAATGCAACTGGGATTCGGCGATCGCTATTCATCAGACTGCTTTCAACTCCTTACATCTAAACTGTGAAACTTCGCTTTCATAATTATCAAAATTAGCTAAGAAGCGTTAATACAATTTGGTGAGCAATCCCAATATTTTCTTCGAGGTTGGTGTTAACAAGGTGCGGCGATAAGCATCCGCTGCTTTCTTGATACCTTCAGCTTGAGTCGGATAGGGATGAATCACACCCGATAACCCATTCAAACCGATTTTATTAACAATTGCCGTCGTCACTTCGCTAATCATCTCCCCCGCATGACGAGCGACAATCGTTGCTCCTAAAATTTGGTCGGAACCTTTCTTGTAGTGAATCTTAACAAACCCATCCTCTTCACCATCTGCGATCGCACGGTCTACACTACTAAATGGAATCTTAATTGTATTGACCTCTATTCCCGTTTCCTGAGCCTCATGTTCGTACATCCCCACATGAGCAATTTCTGGGTCAGTATAGGTTACCCAAGGCATGACTAAGCTGCTGAGTTTGGAACGTCCCAAGCCAAACGGAGAAAACAGAGTATTCTTAATTACAATCCGTGCAGCAGCATCGGCGGCATGGGTAAACTTCCATTTCATGCAGATGTCGCCAGCCGCATAAATTTTTGGATTCGTCGTTTGCAGGTAATCATTCACCTTCACCCCTTTGCGATCATAGTCTACCCCAACTGCGTCTAAATTTAGACCTTCAACATTCGGCGCACGTCCCGCACCCACTAAAATTTCATCAACCGTAACTGACTGTTTTGCGCCGTTGCCAGAGGTGTAATAAAGCGTTTTACCTTCAGCCGTTTTAACCACGCGCTCAGTTTGTGAACTCAGCACCAACTGAATCCCTTCTTGAATCAAGACATTTTGAACAATTTCTGCGGCATCAGCATCTTCTTTATTCAACAGATGAGAGCCTCGATGGAAAAGAATTACCTTAGAACCCAACCGATGAAACGCTTGAGCTAATTCACAACCGATGGGTCCACCACCAATGACAGCAAGGCGTTTGGGACGTTGAGTCAGTGAAAAAACTGTTTCATTTGTTAAAAATCCCGCTTCTTCAATCCCTTGAATTGAGGGACGCACCGCTCTCGCTCCCGTCGCAATAACAGCTTTTTTATATCGTAGAATCTTATCGCCAACTTCGATCCGGTTATTCCGTAAAAAATGACCTTCTCCTAAGAAAACATCAATGCCAATTTTTTGGAAACGTTGAACAGAATCGTGATGGCTAATTCCCGCTCGAAGCTTCCGCATCCGTTCCATGACTGCCGAAAAATTCACCTCTATGTTTTCTGGCGGATGAATGCCAAAAACTCCAGCCTCTTTCATCTCAGCAATGACACGAGAGGAGCGAATAATGCACTTAGAAGGAACACAACCGACATTCAAACAATCTCCGCCCATGAGATGTTTTTCAACTAAGGCGACTTTTAAACCGACATCTAAACCCGCTGCACCTGCTGCTACCACTAATCCCGCCGTACCCGCACCAATCACAACTAAGTCATAACAATCGGCAGGTTGAGGATTAACCCAATCAGGTGGATGAACATAAGACACCAGTTTTTTGTTATAGTCATCCATCGGTAGGACATTGACTCTTTGAAAGGCTGAATTTGACATTATTGACTCCTTCAAAAACTAATAATTGCTGAAATAGATTAATTTATTCGGTTCCTCGTATGGGGTAATTCTTTTTCAGAACAAAGTCGATTGACGATAGCATTTCGGATATAGGTGGACGACCAAAGGGTCCACTATTCACGGCAGCATAGAAAAGTATGCCATCAGGTTTAACTAGAAATAGACCGGGTTCACAAAATAGAGGAGGTTCATTTTCAAAAGCACCTTTTGAAATGTAAAGTCCCCAACAACGCATTAGTTCAAGACTAGCTTCATAGCCTATCGTGAGATTTTGAATACCCCACTCATCTTTAGATTGTTGAGCGGCTTCTTGACTATCTCCACTCAGGGCAATGACTTCAACACCAAGTTGCTTAAAATCACCCAACAGTCGGTCTATTTCCGCCAGATAGGAGTGACAAATTGGGCAAAACACACCTCGGTAAAAAACAACCATGGTCAAGTTTTTGGGTTTCTGCTCGGAAAGTTTCCAAAGCTTGCCATCCAGGGTTTTTACTTCAAGTTCGGAAACTTGAGTTCCAGTCATTAATTTAGCTGTCATTGTTCCAGTTGTCATCATACTTACCTCTGTTTTTCAAATAGGATTAAGGAGTCAGCTGATTGGATTTTTTATCCATTGTTGTGATTATTCTGATCATAGATGTCTAACATATTGATGACTCCATCATTCAGATTCAAGATCTGACTTGGCGTATTGGCTAATTCGGATTGATGGGCTTAGTTTGATTGTCTTCATGATCTAAAACTTCCTCTTCTAAAGCCTTACGTGCGACTTTGGTTACATAAAGCGTGACAGCAACGGTGGCGATAAAACCAATAATCCGAATCGCCCATTGCACCGTGGGGTTTGCGGGTTGAGCTTCAGTACCAATTGTGGCTAGACTACCCGCTAAAGAACCGATGTAAACATACATAATTGTTCCGGGAATCATACCCACAGAACCGATAACGTAGTCTTTGAGAGAGACTCCCGTAATGCCATAGGCGTAGTTCAATAAATTGAAGGGAAATATGGGAGAAAGTCGCGTTAATAGAACAATTTTGAGTCCTTCTCTGCCCACCGCTTCGTCAATTGCCCGAAATTTTTTGTTCCCTTCAATGTTTTCGTCTAAAGCTTTTTTGGCAAGGTGGGTTATATAAACAGTGACGGCAACTGTAGCAATTAATCCAATGCCTCGAATTAGATGGTGGGCGATTTGAGTTTCTTTTGTGGAGGGTTGATTGGACAGATTGAGTGTGGCTAAATCAGTAGCTAGGGAACCAATGTAAACATACACCACCGTAGCAGGAATCATACCAATAGAACCCAAAATATAATCTCTGAGTGAAACTTGAGTAACACCAAAGGCGTAGTTGAGCAGGTTGAACGGGAATATAGGAGAAAGGCGAGTCAGCAGGACAATTTTCCATCCTTCTTGCTTCACCGCTTGATTAATCGCTTTGAATTTAGGATTACTTTCAATCTTCCTGCAAACCCAATCGCGAGAGAGATAGCGTCCAATCAGGAAAGCACAGACAGCTCCCAACGTTGCCGCAATTGTGACATAAATTGAACCCCAAAACACACCAAATAAGCAACCTCCTTTTAGTGTCAGGAGAGAACCCGGTATAAATAGCACCGTTGCTAAGTTATAGATGATGATAAACACAACAGGTGCTAAGATGCCAAGGTTTTCAACCCAAAGTAATGAGGCTTGCAAAAGTTGCCGAATGTTGAAGGATTGGGCAGCCACAATCAGGATGAAAACTAAGCCACTGATTAGTATAAATTTTAGCTGAGAATTAAAGCGGCATTTGCTCCTTTGAGTCATTGGACTACCCTCGGTTTCTCCGTCTGCGATTGAATTTAAACGACACATCCTCTCATTGATTATTGGGTTCCTCTGAAATTTTTTTTGGATATTAACTCATACCCAATCGGGGTGGACTATCTCTCTTTTGCTACTTTTTGTCTCTTCTCCTAACTCTGTTGATAAAGGAGTTATTGAAGCGGATTTAGGATCGGGGGTTGACCTAAACCAGTGGTTTGGCGTTAGTTTGGGTTGATGGCGATACCAACGAACCAGTTGCTTGGGTGAAACGTTTAGTAAGTAAGCTAAAATAACCATCTGGTTAATGAGCGTTGTTTGAAGCACTCCCTTTTTCAGCCATCGACGTGCTGAGGTAACAACTGGTGTGGGGATAAGTGCGATGCGTCCAGTGCGCTTTAACCGACGCATCAATTCAAAATCTTCCATAATCGGCAACTCTGGGAAGCCACCCATCTGGTAAAATGTTTTTGCTTTGAGAAAGATGGCTTGGTCGCCATAGGGCATTTGCAGAAAGCGCGATCGCCAATTTACTCCCCATTCAATTAACCACAACCTTCTCAGTGCTGCGTCAATCTGCAATGCAAACGCACCAGCAACTGGAGCTTTTCTACCTCCCGGCATTGATGGTTGCAGCGCCGTGCGAACCATCGTGTCGAACCCAGGGGGTAAGCGAGTATCGGCATGGAGAAACAACAGAATTTCGCCTGTTGCTGCCATTGCACCCGCATTCATTTGACAAGCGCGACCCGCAGGGGCTGACAAAACTTTCACGCCCAAGGACTGAACTAGCCCAACTGTACCATCTGTGGAACCCCCATCGACTGCGATCGCTTCTACATTTGTACTGGAATAGGTACTGGCTAGCGCTTCTTTTATCGTTCCCACCTCATTGAGAACCGGGATAATAATAGAAATTCTTTCAGTTTCTGCTTCCTTTAAAGTCACTCTTCCAAATTTCCTTACTTCAAATCAAAGCACCACCACAGCTCGAACCACATCTAGCCGTGCAGCCATAGCAGTAGGAGCAGACCATTTATGTGAGTGTTCATGAGAGGATACGAAGCTGAAGTCAAAACGGATTTACCAACTAGATGGCTCTTTCGTATTTGGGGTGATAACGCAAGCTGATAATCTAGCCCTATCAAGCTTTTCAGCTTTTCTTTAGGATTTATTTTGTACAATGTACAACATTTTTTACCCAGCATCTGGCAGGCTCGGTTGCATTTCATAGAAAAATTCACTAAATCCTTTTTGGCTTCAGCTTCGTATTCCCTATAAACCGTCGTACTCATGATGAGGATTCTATGAGAGTTAAGTATCTGGCTACACTTGCTGTTGCTTCAATGCTGAGTCTGGGACTTGTTGCTGCTTGCTCTAACCCTTGTGCCGCCAAGACTAACACTCCAGACACGGGTACTACCAACCAAGTTAATCCTTGTGCTGCCAAAGAAAATCCCTGTGCTTCTAAAGCTAATCCTTGTGCCGCTAAAGAGAATCCTTGTGCTTCTAAAGCTAATCCTTGTGCCGCTAAAGAGAATCCTTGCGCCTCTAAAGCCAATCCCTGTGCTGCCAAAGAGAATCCATGTGCTGCTAAAGCTCAATCTGTAGGAAATCCCCTAGCTACAGAACTTCAGGGTAAACCCGTGGTAGTGGATGTGTTTGCGACCTGGTGTGCTGGCTGCAAGAATATTGCGCCCACTCTGACCCAATTGAAACAGCAATATAGTGATCGGGTTAACTTTGTTGTGCTAGACGTAACGGATAAAGCCACACTCGAAGAAACACAAGCCAAGGCGGAAAAATTAGGTTTGGGGAAATTCCTAGAAGATACTAAGAGTAAAACTAGCACCGTGGCAATTGTTGACCCAGCGACTGGCAACATTTTAGCAATGTTCAAAAATAATCCCAATCAGGATGACTACACCCAGATTCTCGACACGGCTCTAGCCAAAAATTAGCTGAGGTAAGGACAATTTCATGGCACAAATACCTCGATCATCATCTGATCACAAGGCTTCTCGACGTTTTAAAGTTTCAAAACAATGGTTGATTTACGGAGGATTGGGATTGCTTTCCCTAGCGTTGGTTATCACCCTAGGACCTGTCATCAGCCACCCAATCGAACGGGCGATATCCCTCGTTGAAAACCGCTACCAGCAGTGGTTTGACCAGCAAGATACTGCCAATCCCCTAGTGCTATTGCCCTTGGCATTTATTGGTGGATTGCTTGCCAGTGTATCTCCATGCATTCTGGCGCTGTTGCCCGTCAACCTCAGTTATATCGGCACGTTGAACATTAAATCCCGTTGGGATGCTTTGACCAAGGCTGGCTTATTTGTTTTGGGGGCTGTAACAATTTTAAGTCTGTTTGGCTTAGTCTCCTCCTTTGCCGGAACCGTCATGGTGGAGTACCGAGGCTATATCAATGTAGTCGTGGGACTGATTATGGCTCTGATGGGTTTGTGGTTGATGGGGGTAGTTACGTTGCCCCTACCACAAATGGATTTGAATCTCCCCCAGGCGGGACCTTATGGAGTAGGGTTGACCTTTGCCTTGGTGAGTTCTCCCTGTGCCAGTCCAGTGCTGTTTGCGGTGCTGGCAGCAGCGGCAGCTACTGGCTCTCAACTCTTAGGCACACTAACGATGGTTAGCTACGCTTTGGGTTACACCATGCTGATTTTCCTGGCGAGTTTGTTTACCGGACTAGCAAAACAAAGCAAGCAGTTATTGAAACATTCCGAGGCAATTATTCACTTTGGCAGTGTGGCTCTGATTTTAACTGGAACGTACTACCTGTTTACTGGCACTCAATGGTTTTTGGGCGGCTAAGTTAGTGAGGGTAGAAAATCGGGTCATTATTGGCTCTGGCACGGGGGTAACTGCCAAACAGTTGCATCGATTTATCAACCAACTAGGAGACAGAAAAATGTCAGATTCCACGAACAATATTTTTTGCGCTGGATACCAAGGACGAAACGCTCTTCAACAGTTGCAGCAAGACGTTGAAACACCGATTTTCGTTAAATTTGTTGCTCCTCACTGCCCTTCCTGCAAAACTCTTGCGCCCGTATTAGAAAAGTTGGTGACTGACCATAGTGGTAAGATTCATCTGGTCACAATCGATATGACGGAAGAACCCGATTTGGCAATGGAATTGGGTGTGCGGAGTGCTCCAACTGTTGTTTTATTGAAAGGAACAACAGTTTTAGAACAGATTGCTGGATTAAAACCAAAGAAGTTGTATTCAGAAGCAATTCTGAAGGCTGTTTAAGCTGATGTACGTTTAAATGGCAGATTTTTGATTTTTCAGCGAGTCAATTCTCTCCGTTAACCTGCGGGAAGCGAGTGGCGCATCTGCAATCAAGAGCCAGCCACTGAAAACCCACTCCCAAAGTAGCTTGAAAGAAAGTAATCGTTATCGAGTTGGGAGATGAAACTTGTAAGGGAATTTTGTTTGTGTCTTTTCGATAAAGATTTGATGCCGACAGCACTCAAGGTTTCTGTGGTGGTTGGTTCTATTCTGTTTGCAATTAATCACGGGTCAGCGCTAGTCAAAGGTCAGATGAATCGAGAACGATGGATTTCCGGCAGTTTGACCTACCTAGTTCCTTACGCTGTTAACATTCACGGTCAGTATATCAGTCGTACAAGGAAGCGCTGACTGACCCGTTTGCCTGATGCCTGACCTAACGAGCGCCTTTAATTCTCGCGAATGAAAATCTTTTTGTGCGCCCTAATTTTCAATTTAATAGTCAAAATACTGTCCATCATCCGTCACGAAACAATCTCGACGTGCCATATCTTACTAAGCTCTCTATTACACAACTCAAGGACGATCAAGAGCGCCATTGAGGGAGAAACTGAATTTCGACTCAACCTGAGTAAATCCTTTTGAGCGTCAGCCTCGTATCACTGATAAATCTCAGATCAATAGGTTTGAATCGAGCAAAAACGGCAGTCGATGATACAAATCAACATCATGCTTTAGCTTTTATGTCAAGACCAATGGTTTTAAATGATGCTATCCCACCAAACGGATGCCGAGGTATTTCAAGCGTTGCGATCGGGGAACCTGCTAGCCTTGGGTATCCTTTACGAGCGCTATGGAGAGGTTGTTTACCGCACCGCTTTGCGGATGTTAGGCAATCCACAAGAGGCTGAAGACCTCACCCAAGAAGTATTTCTTGCCCTCAGACACAGAGGAACTTATGACTCGAAGCGAGGTTCCATGTTAGTTTTTTTATTGACTTTAACCCGCTCAAAAGCAATTGACCGCCATCGTCAGATGCAAGCCCAGTGGCAGCGTCTTCAACGATGGACTCGCAGCCTTCCGCCTGAAAGTTGGAGTACGTTGATGGATAAGGCTTCCTTAGAAGAAATGTCGAGCCGCGTCCGCGAGGCACTCTCTGAACTGCCTTCCCATCATCGGCAGGTTCTGGAGATGGCTTACTATGACGGCTTAAGTCAATCAGAAATTGCCCAAGGCTTGAATATGCCCATAGGAACTGTAAAAACTTACAAGCGCAAGGGCTTGTTAAAGCTTAGACAACTATTACAAGATTTGGTAGAACAGCGATGGTAGACTTTCGAGACTCCGAAGACTTAAACGAACTTTTAGCCAGCTACGTCCTTGGTGATTTGACTCCAGAAGAAGTGGCTTCGGTGAATCAGTTATTGGAGTCTAATCCAGAATTAGCTACTGAAGTGAGCCACTTGCAGAAAACTTTGGCATTACTTCCTTTATCTTTACCGGAAACTTCGCCTCCTGCAAGTTTAGGGTCTCAGATTTTACAAGTGGCTAGAGATAGCGATACGAGTTCAACGGCAAGAGTATCAAACCGACTTCGGAGAAGACAAAAAGCTTGGCTTAGTGTTGCAGGAAGTGTTGCTGCTTCTGTTATAGTTGGACTCAGTATATATAGCTATCGCTTACATCAAGAGGTAATTGCTGCTCGTGCTGAACTATCGCGCTACAAGGAAGCGATCGCGTTACTTCGTCAGCCTAGTAGCCGCTTGGTATCCCTCAAAGGAACGAATGCAATCCCTCAAGCCTCTGGAAGTATGGTGATTGTACCAAACTCTGAGGTGGCAGTATTAACACTCCAAAATCTAGATCCCTTACCCAAAGGACAAATTTATCGATTGTGGGCAACTGCCGACGGGAAAAAAATTTACTGTGGTGAATTTAAGCCTGACCCTCAAGGAAAAGTATTCGTAGAAATCCCGTTAGATAATGTCATGTCAGGTAACTCTTCAATTGTAGTGACTGTCGAGCCATCACAAAGATTCTCGCAGCCCACTGGAGAAACAGTAATGACTGGAGGCGGGGGTATGTCACTTTAATTTGGACTTTGGACAAATAAAAAATAAGCTGATCGCCCATCTAGGTGTCAAAACGAAAGCACTTTTTGTCGAAAAATGGATTGAACTCTTGTAGTGTATAGTTTCCGCCTTAATACAGCAAGCCCTGCATCGCCATCCTCCGTCACTTTTTCACCTCGCCAAACTTGGGACTCCAAAACGTCCCCTTTTTCGTCCAAAAATAAGCCACAGTTTTACATTTTCCCTGACGAGACTTGGGATTTGCACAACGCAGCATTTTCTTCGCTTGACCCTCTTTCTCATATTCATACAACTCCAACGGCTTGCCACACTTGGGACAAGCATATTCCGTTAAGTTGGCTGGTTTGTCTGGCTTGGTGGGTTTGGCTTTAGGACGTTCCGAACGCGGTAACTCATACTCCCCAGCCTTCCCATTCCAAAACATTACCGCCCCACATCCCCCCTCACGATTATCGCAACTAAGGAAATGATCCGCTTTTAGCTTCTTAGAGGTAGAAAATACCTTAGTCATCCGATGCTGACATTTAGGACAGGAATAATCCGTGAGTTCCGTTCTCGGACGCCGTTTCGATTCACCCTTCGGGGTAGACTGAGTTTGACTGGCTATTTCTGGAACTTGGGAAAATGCCGAGTTGAGCGCCGGAGCAAAATAATCTCGATTCCACCCGGTTAAATAGCACTCCCAATCCAACTTCCCTGACGCGATCGCATCTAAATCCGATTCCATCTTAGCGGTAAATTCTGGCTGAATTAGGTCGGGTAACACCTGTGCCAAAAATGCATCCAGTTCCATCCCCAATTGGGTTGGCTGCAATTTCCCTTTACTTAACTGCACATAGTTACGCGCTTTGAGAGTCTTAATTGTCGGCGCATAAGTGCTAGGACGACCAATTCCGGAACGTTCCATCGCCTGCACCAGTTTGGGTTCGCTGTAGCGGGGGGGTGGCTGGGTTTGTTTCTTATCCGCACCTGCGTTATCTAAGGTCAGCAATTGTCCTGGCTGTACTTGTGGTAATTGGGAATCGGCGGCGATATTATTCCAATAGCGAGTATAACCAGGTACGACTAACACCTGTCCCCTGGCTTCCCAAAATACATCCCCTGATTGGGTGACAATCCGAGTTTTGGACAATTGAGCTTGACAGCATTGAGTGGCGATCGCGCGATTCCAAATTAAATCATACAGCTTCGCCTCATCCCTAGTCAGTTGAACCGATAATTGTTCTGGTATACGTTCAACATGAGTCGGACGAATCGCTTCATGGGCTTCTTGCGCCCCGGATTTCGAGCGATGGGCGGCTACTCTAGCGGGTACATTATCCGGGTCATGCTGTAAAAGCCACTGTTTCGCCGCCTGACAAAACTCTGGAGACAACGCCACCGAATCCGTCCGCATATAGGTAATATGTCCCGCTTCATAGAGGCTTTGGGCAATTTTCATTGTCACTTCTGGATTCAGCTTGAGTTTTGCACCAGCAGATTGCTGAAGCGTAGAGGTAGTAAAGGCGGCGGGGGGAGATTGTTTAACCGTTTTTCCTTCGACTGTGACAACATGATGAGAATGAGATCGGGCGATCGCAACGAGTTGATCCGCGTCTTCCTGAGAGAGTACCCGTGTCCCTTCCGAGACTGGCGTCTCCTCACCTGCATCATCAGGTTGAGTCTTATTTTTATCCCTCGAATTCCGCCGTTGCGTCGTTTGCGGGTAAGTTCGACCTGCGTAAACAGCCTTAAATCCCTCCTGATACTCAACCCAGACGACCCAATAATCCTGAGGTTTAAATGCCAAAATCTCCTGTTCTCGCTTCACCAATAGATGCAGTGTTGCACTCTGCACCCGTCCCATGGATTTGCAGCCGTTATTCAAACGCCAGACTAATCGACTCCCCTTATATCCCACCAACTTATCCAAACAATCCCTGGCGCGTCCGGCGGCGACTAAATTAGAATCAAGGGATTTCGGATGTGCGATCGCGCGATCGACGGCGGCTTTGGTAATCTCGGTATAGGTCACTCGTAACGGATTCTTTAATCGCAAAGCCTGGGTCAAATGCCAGCCAATCGTTTCCCCTTCTCTATCGGGATCAGTCCCCAGGTAAATGCGGTCAGCTTGGCGAATCGCACCGCGCAATTCCGATAAGATTTTCTTGGCTTGACTACTCCGGGGAACATAGCGACAGTGGATGTGGGAACCGTCCAAATCAAACCCCAGAGAATCATCCCCATCATCGGCTAATTCCCGCACATGACCCATACTGGCTTTAACTGTCCAGCCAGCACCGAGAATGGATTTGAGTTTTTTGACCTTACCGCCTGATTCGATAATTAATAGATTCGCCATGGCTGTTGGCAGGAGATGAGGACTTATAGCAGTACAAGTTTTTTGGGTTGACTGAGTTGATTCCAGCGTGAAATAATATCTAGTTAAAACGATGGACAATCATCAACTCCAAGATTATGACCACTCTCAACAATACTAATCCATCTGATCCGTCTCAGGCAGGAGAAAAGGGTTCACTCTTACCCAGTATGCCGATTCCCTGGATCAAGATTGGACAATACCTGTTCCTCGCGGCGTTAATTGGTACAAGCATCATTAGCTTTGTTGTTGACAATAAAGCAAGTATCGTTATCTGGATAGCTGTTTTAGTTTCATTTTTTGTTTTCCTTGTCTTGCTCGATAAACAGTTAGCTCAAGCAGCAAGTCGTCAAATTCAGCTTGATGTTGCCAAACGAGCGGAAATTTATCAATATCTCGTTGATGAACAGCAACAACCGGGTAACAATCCCATAACGGTAGCCAGAGAAAATGCTTTGCAGTATTGCCAAGAACTGATTGAAGACTATAAACAAAGTCGCCAGACTTCGAGAAATATCTATTATACATTCCAAATGGCAACGATTGTCTTTTCTGGGATTACACCAATTCTGGTTTTGGTTGATAAGTTAGATATTGGTGTGGTTTGGTTTAAGTGGTTACCTGTTATCTTTCCAGCGGTCGCTTCTATTGTTGCCAGTGTGGTAACGTCATTTCCTTTTCAAGAAAATTGGATTTCGGCAAATACGGCAGTTGAACTGTTAGAAGCAGAACGAGAAAAATTCATATTGGGAGTAACTCAGGCGTATCGTTGCTATGATATAGCCGATGAATCCCAACGTAAGAAAAAGCTGAAACAGGCAATCGAGAATTTCATTAATCAGGTGAATACGATTCATCTGAAGCAGGTTCAAGAAGCCTCGGAAACTCTGCAAAAGCAAGAGGAGAAGGAAACCGACTGATCAGACTTCGCGCCAGTTAATTGTATCTGATGTCCGTAATCCGTAATTGGTGCGATCGCACGATTGCTGAATGTCTTGGTTGGAGGTGATGCGGAAATAGTCGCCCCAGTAGCAAGTAGTGGCGTGGCACACCTTAATTGGTGGATTAGAATTGTAGGGGCGCATAGCGTGCGCCCAATTTCACCGCCAAATCTATTTCACAATTTTAGCTGTGTCAGTCCGCCATCGTGCGTTAGCTCGGCAATAATTTAGGGGAAACTCCAATGAATTGTGTTCCCCGCGTAACGCACCAACACAAATGGATAATATAAATAATCGCGTTTTAAATCAGAAACCGGGTTTTTAACTGCCTAGATCGCTAATCTCTATGACAGGAGAGATAAAAATGGTACAGACACCAGCAAAACCGGAAACCGAAACTCTGTTACTTGAGTTACCAAAAACCATGAAGCTATATGTCACTCCAGAACAGTTTACAGCCCTAGCAGAGTGCAATAGAGAATTACACCTGGAGAGAACGGCAAAAGGGGAATTAATTGTGAATCCACCCACAGGTTGGCGAACTGGCAAACGGAATTGGAGTATTTCTGGAGAGTTGTATATATGGTGGCGGAATGCAGATGAACCGGGCGAGGCGTTTGATTCCTCAACGGCTTTCATTTTACCCAATGGTGCTACTCGTGCCCCGGATGCTTGTTGGATTAGTCAAGAAAGTTGGGATGCACTGACGGATGAACAAAAGGGAACCTTTGCTAATATTTGCCCGGATTTTGTGGTGGAGTTACGATCGCAGTCGGATACTCTGAAGTCGCTGCAAGAGAAAATGCAGGAGTATATGGATAATGGGGCTAAACTGGGTTGGTTAATCGATCCCCAAAATAGAACAGTAGAAGTTTATCGAGTCGGTTTAACAGTAGAAATATTGTCAAATCCGGCTGAGTTATCCGGGGAGGAAGTCTTACCAGGTTTTGTGTTGAATTTGCGTCGGGTATGGGGTAAGGGCACTTCTCAATCTTCTGACACCCTTGCCTATAGGCTGAATGAATGAATGTCTTGGTTGGAGGTGATACGGCAACGGTAATATGGGGTAAGGGCACGGCAATGCCGTGCCCCTACATGATGATGCTCCCCGATCGCACAATTACCCGGATTTCATATCCGCGATCGCATTCTTCGTCATTGAGGCAATGGCTTTATCCGTGGCTTTGGGTAAATGGTAATATTTTCCCCCGGCTTGCTTGGCTAACTCCTTGGCAAACCCTGTGGAGACAAACTTGTTTTCGGTATCAATCACCAATAACTGAATCCCCATTGCCCGAATTCTGGCGGCTATCTCCAATAGTTCCCCTTTAATATCTGGCTTTTCGCCTTCGGGTATCGGTTCACCCAGAGAACGGGCTAAGGGAATATTCCCTCGTCCATCGGTAATCGCCACAATCACGATTTGACCGATATCTCCCGACATTTTGGCATTTGTACCGACGCGCACCGCCTGGGTTAATCCATGTGCCAAGGGAGAACCGCCCCCACAGGGTAAGCGATCGAGTCGCCCCCGTGCCAAGGCGATGGAACGAGTAGGCGGTAATAACACCTCAGCCTGTTCGCCGCGAAAGGGAATTAGGGAGACTTGGTCACGATTTTGATAGGCTTCGGTCAACAGTTGCATCACTGCACCCTTTGCCGATTGCATCCGGTTGAGTGCCATGGAACCCGACGCATCCACGAGAAATACCACCAACGCCCCGGCTTTACGGGCGAGGCGTTTGGAACGCATATCTCCCGATTCGACGATAACCTTGCGATTCGGCTGGCGTTCCCGACGGGCTTTTTGATAGGGTGCAGCCGCCCGTAATGTGGCATCTACAGCGATGCGTTTGACGGCACCTTTAGGAAGTATGGGTTTGACATAGCGCCCCCGATCCTCGGAGAAGATAATGCTGCGCGTTCCTGATTTTCCTTGTCGCTGCGCCATTTGAGCGAAGTAGAGGACGCTGGGATCGAGAACTACGCCCTCGGTATCAAAGACGAATTCTTCGGGGATGCTGGGGGGTTCTTGTTCTTGTTCTGGTTCCTCTTGTTCCTCTTCTTCCTCCTGCTGATCTTCGGGTTCATCTTGATCTTGAGATGACTCATCTTGAGGCGGTGGGGGTGGAGGGGGTGGCGGCGGTTCCTCTGGTGGGGTCTGGACGATGGTAGAACGGGGGACAATCACCAATTCCACGGCGCGTTTCAAATCATCGGCACTGATGGTTTGACGCCCATCTAGAGCGGCTGAGGCTTTGGCGACGCGGACGGCAAAGAGTTCCGCCCGATGTCCCTGTACGCCACCGCGCAGGGCTTCTTCGACGAGATAGGCGATTTGATCGGATGAAATTTGCACCTCTTTGAGCCATTCCCGTGCCAGAATGATCTCGGTTTTCAGGTTATCGATGTCTTCGTTATATTGACCGAGAAAGGCTTGGGGTGAGGTGGTGTAGGCGATCGCTTGTTCGACGGCTTGCACTCGCTGATCCAATGCCAGTACCCCATCAGCAGAGAGGGTTATGGCAATTCTATCCAGTAAATGCTCCCGCAGGGGTCCTTCGTCGGGGTTATAGGTAGCGATTAATAAAGGTTTGCAGGGATGCTGAAAACTAATCCCCTCCCGTTCGATTTGGTTGCGCCCGTCGGTGAGAACGCTTAACAGTTGGTTGGCGATTTGGTCATCCAGGAGGTTAATTTCATCAATATATAACACCCCCCGATGTGCCTGTGCCAAGAGTCCCGGTTGGAAGACGGGTTCCCCTTGTTGGACTGATTTCTCCACATCCACCGAACCCAGGAGGCGATCTTCAGTTGTCCCCAAGGGAATTTGTACAAAGGGCGCGGGGATAATTTCCGTCTCCACGGTATCGGGTTCAACGCCTTGGGCTAAAAGTTGATCATCCCATTCTTGAGGATAGCGGGGATGACAATTAGAAATGGAACCCTTGACCACTTCAATAGGCGGGAGTAGGGCGTGAAGGGCGCGTGCCATCACGGATTTGGCTGTTCCCCGTCGTCCCGCGATCGCGACTCCTCCTAATCCGGGGTCAACCGCCGCCAACAGCAGCGCTAATTTAATTGCTTCTTGCCCCACAACAGCCGTTAGGGGAAAATTGGTTGCTGGGGCAGAGTTCAGCACAGGCATAAGGCACGCATCAGACTATCAGTTCTTCAGCATACCTTGTCCTGAAGTGGTTTGGACGGTTAGCGGAAAAATCTCGTGCATGAGTGGAGATGGGGAAGATGGGGGAGAAATTGTAGAGACGTTCCGGTGGAACTGTAGGGGCGGGTTTTACCCCTAACGTTTCGTTTTCACCCTGATATAACTAAACCCGCCCTGACCTAACCGCTCAATTATCACAAATGACGTAGCTTGCTTTTCAAGGGCAGCGAGTTCTTCACCGTTCACGTTAATTTAATTGTTGTGTAATATCCTTGTATAATATTAATCCACACGCTCAGTAACAATTCGTTTTAGTATGACAGTTGCTCCTCATCAACCGGACTCAGCTCAATCAACGTATCCTTTATCTGAACCAGAATTTGAATCGGAATTTAATTGGATAAATTGTTGGTATCCTGTCTGTTTCCGCCAAGATTTCCCCAAAGATCGCCCCTATAGTTTTTCGTTGTATGATGAACCGTTCGTTATATTCCAACACCAAGAGGAATTAATTTGTTTAACCGATCGCTGTCCTCATCGGGCGGCTAAACTATCCGATGGACAGCTTATTGATGGTAAACTTGAGTGCTTGTACCACGGATGGCAATTTGGTCGTCAGGGTCAATGTTTGCATATTCCTCAGTTACCTGCTGATGGAAAAATACCTGTGAATGCTAATGTGCGATCGCATAAAGTTGTCGAACGCCAAGGACTAATTTGGATTTTGCCCGGTGCGGCTGAATTGGCGGATGAACAAGCGATTCCTACTATCCCGCAATTGGATCAGCCCGGATTTGTTCATTCTGACAAACTCACAGAAGTCCCCTGTGATATCAGCTATGTGCTTGAACACATGTTAGATCCAGCACATATTCATATTACCCATCATGGGAATCAGGGCGATCGCGCCAAGGCTCAACCCTTGGAAATGGAAATCCTGGAGAGTTCCGTCAACGGGTTTCGGGGTCAATCGCGGAATACAAGAGAACCCAACTCAACCTGGATTAAGTTTGATTTTATTGCTCCGAGTTTAGCTCATTTTTGCTTTTCTATTCCTGATAAAGACTGGTTCTTTGGGCAGGCATTTTACCTATTCCCCTTGAGCAAAGGAAGATGTCGAATTTTATCACGAACCTATCGCAATTTTGTCACTCAACCCGTGAAGCTGATGCCCAGATGGTGGACTCATCTAAAACAGAATAAAATTCTGGCTCAGGATATTGCCATACTATTAGGACAACAACATGAAGTTGAACGGTTAGGACAATCGGTACACCAGGTTTATTCCCCCATTCCCACCTGTGACACGTTTGCTATGGAATATCGCAAATGGCTGGATCGGGTTGGGGCGTCTTTGCCCTATTATCGCGGCTATTTAACCTCGAAAGATAGGGAAAATGAACCTGAAGGTCAGTTGAATACAATGTCAGGGCAGCCATTATTTTGGCATACTGAACTTTGTCACTCTTGTAACCGAGCGTACCAGATCACTCAGCGCGTGGAACAATTGGGTGTAGGAGTGGCGATTGTTTTCGCAGCGTTGGCAATTTTGGCGGATGATTCGGGGCTGCAAATAGGAGCCGTTTTGTTGGCAGTTGCAGTAGTAATTGTCGCCGTTGTCGCCAATAAAATTAAGCATCGCTTTAAAGCGTATTCAGTAGGTTAATGGCAATAATTTCACTAGATTTAGTTCGGTCAATAGCCCTCAAACCCTTGTAAAAAATTAATGGGAAATGATAGATAATGCTCCCAGCCGTTAACTTTTATTGTGCCTCCAGACTTAACCATTACTGTTTTCGTTAACGGGAGTTATAGCACTACGCAGACACATTAGGACAAATTAAGAAAAATTCAAAATCGCTCAATCCCCTGATTTAGTAAGCTTTTTTCTTTACTATTGCCTATTGCCTATTGCCTATTGCCTGGCGCGTAGCGCTATACATCCACTGATGTTCTCTCAGGGGTTTGAACGGCTAACGGTAAAATCACCTTAAACGTTGAGCCAACATTAACCTGAGAGTCAAGCTGAATTTCTCCTTGCAAAAGTTGCACCAGCCGCCCAACAATCGCCAGCCCCAATCCGGTACTATCCGGTAAACGTTTAGCACGGGAACCGCCGCGAAAATACGGGTCAAAAATTTTAGCTTGGTCTTCTGGAGCAATACCAATCCCGGTATCGGTAATCACAATCACAAAATGCTCAAAATGATCATTTTGATTAGGTTGATTATTACACTCAACTAGGCAGGTGATGGTAATGCTTCCTGTTTCCGTGTAACGAATCGCATTACTGACCAAATTGGTGATAATCTGTTCGAGTCGCAAGGGATCAGTCGTGACTTGCCTCGGCGCTAGTTCGTAATCTACGGTTATTGTCAGGTCTTTTTCACTGGCTGAGGGTGTTAACGTATCGACCACATTGTCGATCAACGTGCAGACATCAATTACCTCTGGCTGCAATGTTACCTGTCCCGCCTCATGACGAGAGACTTCTAAAGCATCGTTGATCAGGTGTAAAATTTGTCGCCCATTTCTGAGTACCCGCTCAATGTGATCCAGACTGATAACAGTGTCTTGGGTGTTGTGTTGACGTAGAAATAGATCAGAGGATAGGAGAATTGACTGTAGCGGATTTTTCAAATCATGGGCTAAATGGGCTAAATTATCTCGATGAGTGTCCACTAAGCGGGTCAGTTCGTGATTGGTGAGGTTGACTTGACTTTGCAGTTTTTCTAACTCCTGTAATCGTTCTTCAGTATAACTGTTGAAACAACGACCAATCACTTCATCGAGTGCCATATCAATGAGCCGGGTGGCTTGCAAAATCTGAGCGGTTGAACCTTGCAATAGATCTGATTCTAAATGAGCAAAGATAATCTGGCGCAGAATTCGATATTCTCGGGCAACTTCGCTGGGATCGTAGCCTTGTTTGGCTCGGATTATCCCATGTTCTAAACTTTTCTCGACAATTGTTTGATGTGCGCCGTTTTCTGAGTCAGACAGGATTTTGGCGATCGCCCGCAGCACTGAGGGTAAACCATCTAGCACCGCCTTATAGGTGAGTTCACGGCTACTCTCCAGTTCCCCATCTTGGCGAACGACTTCCACCCAGTTGTTGACGATAGAGTCTAGTTTCTTGAGTAACTCTTGACTGAAATCCATGATTGAGCAGGGCGATTGGGAATGTGAGAAGAGAGGGAGGATGGCATCTAGTATAAGGCTAAACTTCTAACTTTAGAGGGTTGCGCTGAAACTCGTGAAATTTTATAAATGGTGAAAACAATATGATATCGAAAATCCTGCGTGGAGTGGTTGGTGATGAATTTTAAGGTTGTTGGAGAACTATTTAAGGAAACGATTCAAGAATGGCAAGAGGATAAAGCGTCACGGTTAGCCGCCGCCTTAGCCTATTACACGGTGTTTTCCCTCGCACCGTTGTTGATTATCGCGATCGCGATCGCGGGTTCAATTTTTGGTCCGGAAGCCGCACGAGGGGAGATTGTCGAGCAAATTCAAGGGCTGGTAGGTACTGAGGGGGCTAAGGTGATTGAAACGGCGATTCAAAATGCCAATCGACCAAATATTAGCAATATTGCCTCAATTATCAGTATCATTGTACTGCTGTTTGGTGCATCGGGAGTCTTCGCTCAACTGCAAGACGCTTTGAATACCGTTTGGGGAGTACAACCCAAACCAGGACGACCCGTTAAAGGTTTTTTACAGAAACGGTTACTGTCCTTTTCGGTTGTGCTGGGGATTGGCTTTTTACTCTTAGTGTCTCTGATTGTCAGTGCAGCGTTATCGGCGTTGAGTAATTATGCCAGTGATCTACTTTTTGGAGTAGGATTCCTCTGGTCACTGTTAAATTGGGTGCTTTCCCTGGGCGTAATTACGCTATTATTTGCGATGATGTACAAGTTCCTTCCAGATGTTAAAATTAGCTGGAGTGATGTCTGGATTGGGGCGAGTATTACTGCCATACTTTTTACCATTGGTAAAACTTTAATTGGCATGTATTTAGGGCGGGGGAGTTTTGCCTCAACATACGGCGCGGCGGGGTCATTAGTGATTTTTCTGGCTTGGGTTTACTATTCAGCTCAAATTCTGTTTATCGGCGCAGAATTTACCCAAGTTTATGCCAGTAAGTTTGGCTCAAACATTGTTCCCGATAAACATGCGATTCAACTGACTGAAGCAGATCGGGCAAAACAAGGAATTGCTCATACCGAAGCCCTGAAAGAAGCGACAGGCGATTCAGATTCAGAGGGTTCAAAAAAATCACCGAAGCAAAAACAGTCCGGTAATGTAGGGGCTAAAGCGTTGAAAACCTACCATGATGCAGCCCGGAAAATGGGGTTAGACAAAAAACAAAAATAGGATTAAACTTGAAGACGAGATCCCCGACTTCTTTAAGAAGCCGGGGATCTGAAGGAAGCGCTATAATCAAGACCAAGAATTGACTCAAAAAACAGCGCAACTGCATCAAATGAATCAGGGATTCAACCAAGCCAATCGAGACCAAGCCGTATTAATTGCCCAACTCCAAGAGAGGGAACATCGCCTCAAACAGCTTCTTGATGCTGTACCTGTGGGAATTTTTGTGTTAGAAGCTGATGGGAAACCTGACTATGTAAATCAAATCGGTGAGCAAATTTTGGGTCAAGGAGGGGTTGAATCAGTGACGGCGGATCAATTCATTGAAACCTATCGGATTTATCGGGCGGGAACCGATGAATTGTATCCCCAGAATCGCCATCCCCTATGGCAAGCGTTACAAGGAAAACGGGTACGGGTTGATGATATGGAAATCCGTCGCCCCGATCGCACAATTCCCGTCGAAGCTTGGGGTGCCCCTATCTATGATTGTCAGGGAAATCTGACTCATGCGATCGCGGCGTTTGTTGATATCAGTGAACGTCAGCCGCCTGAGCGGATTTCAGCCGATTATCATCAGAAATTAGAGCAACAGGTGGCGGAACAAACCGAAGAATTACGCCATAGCCAAGCCCGAAATCAGGCGCTACTGGCGGCGATTCCGGATATGATTTTCTGTTCCCAGGCGGATGGTACGTTTATCGATTTTAAACCCGCGCCGACTATCCCCACATTCGCCCCAGCCCAGGATTTTTTAGGCAAAAAACTAGAAGAGGTTTTACCCCCAGACTTAGCCCAGAAAATTAGGGCGGCTTATCAGGAAAGCTTGGTATCGGGTGAGGTGCAACAACTCGACTATCAACTCCAGATCGAGAATCAATGGCGGGATTATGAAGCCCGTATTGTTCCCTGTTGTAACCAGGAGATCCTTTCCATCGTCCGCGATATTAGCGATCGCAAACAAGCGGAAGCCCAAATTGCTTTTCAAGCCTCTCTACTGGATCAAGTCAATAACGCTGTGATTGCCACCGATTTAGCTGGAACCATTATCTACACCAATCAATTTGCTCAGCGTTTATATCAACTCAATCCCGAAACCATACTCGGTCAATCCATTCTTAATGTTACCGTACTCCCCCAAGATAAAGTCCTAGCCCAGGACATTTTAGCCAGCGTTCAAGCAAACGGCTGTTGGCAGGGAGAATTTACTGTTCAACGCCAAGATGGTAGCACCTTCCCCGTTTATGCCACCAATACCCTAATTCGAGATCACCAAGGAAATCCCATCGGCTATGTGGGTGTAAGTATTGATAGTAGCGCTCAAAAACAAGCCGAGGAACAACTGCGCCAAAGTAAACATTTTATTGAACAAATTGCAGCGGCTTCACCCTATTGCTTATATATTTATGATCTGATTGAAAATCGGAATATCTACAGCAACCAAGAAATTACCACAATTCTGGGTTATACACCCGCAGAAATTCAAGCCATGGGCGATAATTTTATCTCCGGCTTGTTGCACCCCGATGATGTCACTATCGTCTCAGAACAGTTACAAAAGCTGGCGACGGCGGCGGATGGAGAAATTTTAGAGATAGAGTACCGGATGCAGGATATCCACGGGAAATGGCATACCTTATTTGGTCGAGAAACGGTATTCGCCCGAACTCCAGAGGGTACAGTCAAGCAGGTAATTGGTACGGCAATTGATATCAGCGATCGCAAGCAAGCAGAAGTTGAATTACGCAACAGCGAACAACTGTATCGTACCATGGCAAAACATTTTCCTAATGGGGCAATTTTTTTGTTTGATCATAATTTACGTTATTTAGTTGCCGATGGTCAAAGTTTAGGCAAGTCAGGTTCAGGATATAGTCGGAATCTATTAGAAGGACAAACAATTTGGGAGGCTTTATCCGAACCAGAATGTGCGCTGGTTGAACCGCTGTATCGTGATGCTTTGGCGGGGATAGAACAAACCCTGGAAATTCCCTATCTCAATTGCATTCATCTGGTACAAACTCGGGCAGTGCAAAATGATGCTGGAGAAATTATAGCGGGTATGGTTGTCGTTCAGGATATCACCGAACGCAAGCAAGCCGAGGAATCCCTCAGAGAACGAGAAGTCTTTTTACGCAGTATCTATGACGGGATTGAAGCGGCTGTTTTTATCGTGGATGTTCTCGAAAATGGCGAATTCTGTTATGTTAGTATTAATCCCACCCATGAACGGATGTCTGGTCTTCTCTCCTCAGAACTAAGCGGTAAGACTCCGCAAGAAGCATTAACTCCAGAAACGGCACAGGCGGTGTCTCAACGGTATCATGCCTGTGTTGCAGCCGGGGAACGAATGAGTTATGAAGAATGCCTACAGATTCAAGAACAAGAAACCTGGTGGATTACCAATTTAACCCCTCTACGGGATAGCAACTCGCGAATTTATCGACTGATTGGTACTAGCTTTAATATTAGCGATCGCAAACAGGTTGAGAAAACCTTACAGTTGCAAGCCGCCGCGATGTCAGCCGCTACCGATGGGATTGCAATTATGAATCAGCAGGGAGAATATGTCTCTCTTAACCAAGCATACGCCCAAATATTTGGTTATGATAGTGCTGCCCAACTCCTCGGTCAAAATTGGCAGACGCTGTACGATATTAGCGAATATCAACGGCTGCTGGCGGAATCTATACCCTTATTGTTAGAGCAGGGATATTGCCGCACCGAAGCCCAAGGTTTACGCCGTGATGGTAGCACATTTCCCCATGAAGTCTCGGTTACATTATTACCCGGAGGAGAAAGAATTGGCATTGTTCGCGATATTACTGAACGCAAGCAAGCCGAAGCTGCACTACGGGAAAGTCAGCATTTTGTGCAACGAATTGCAGAAGCCTCTCCCAATCTTTTATATATTTTTGACCTGAATGAACAACGCAATATCTACACCAACCGGGAGATAGCAGTGTTTTTGGGCTATACTACAGAACAAATTCAAGCTATGGGTGCAAATGTCCTGCCAACTCTGATTCATCCAGAGGATTTAGCCCGATTACCCGCCTATTTTCAACAAGTCCAAAACGCGGCGGATGAAGAAATCTTTGAAATCGAGTACCGCGTCAGAGATGCCAATGGAGAATGGCGCACACTTTTGGGTCGAGAAACTCCCTTTGCTAGAACCGCTGACGGTAGGGTTACCCAGCTTCTCGGTACCGCCACAGACATCACTGAACGCCAACAGATGGAAGCCGCCTTACAAGAGAGTGAACAGCGCTATGAGTTAGCTACTCGTGCGGCAAAGGTAGGGGTTTGGGAATGGAATGTAGAGACGAATGAATTTTATATTGACCCCACAATTCAAGCAATTCTCGGTTACACAGAAACAGAAATTGCTAATAATTTTAACGATTGGATTATCTTGATTCATCCCGATGATCAGTCCACATTACTAGCCGCAACCCAGGCACATTTAGCCGGAGAAACCTCAGAGTACCGGGTTGAACATCGGATAATGCACAAAGACGGTTCAATTCGTTGGATTGTCGTCCGGGGACAAGCCATCCGAGATGTCCAAGGGAAGGGTATCCGCATGATTGGCACGAATACCGATATTACCGAACGCAAGTTAGCTGAAATTGCCTTACAAGAGGCAAAAGAAGCCGCCGATGCTGCGAATCGGGCAAAAAGCACATTCCTGGCAAATATGAGTCATGAATTGCGAAGTCCTCTCAATGCCATTTTGGGATTTGCTCAACTGATGAGCAATAGTGTCACTCTTCCCCGCCAATACCAAGACAATCTACGGATTATTCACCATAGTGGAGAACATTTACTGACGCTAATTAACCAAGTTTTAGATTTATCCAAAATTGAGGCGGGACGTATTACTTTGAATGAAACTACGTTTAACCTGCATCATCTTTTGCGTGAAGTTGAAGATATGTTTCGACTCAAAGTAAATGAGAAAGGGTTACAATTACGGTTTAACTGGGCGGCGGATGTTCCTCCGACAATCCAAACCGATGAAATTAAGTTACGTCAAGTCTTAATTAATCTCCTGAGTAATGCGGTTAAATTTACCTCAACCGGGAGTGTGGTTATGAATGTTGCACAACAACGGACAAATGACGACGGACGAATGACGCTTTATTTTGAAATTAAAGATACCGGATGCGGTATTGCGGCGGATGAATTAGAGAGTATTTTTGAAGCGTTTGTGCAAAGCCAAAGCGGAGTACAATCCCAGAGTGGAACGGGTTTAGGATTGCCGATTACGCGCAAGTTTATCCAACTGATGGGTGGGGAAATCACAGTTGAAAGCCAAGTTAGCCAGGGAACAACCTTTACGTTTGATATTCAGGCAAAGGAAACCCAGGTGACTTCTAGCACACCTCAAACGACTTCACGTCGCGTTATTGCCCTTGCCCCAAATCAACCCCACTATCGAATTTTAATTGTGGATGATCAAGGGGAAAACCGTCAACTATTAATGCAACTGCTGAATCCCTTGGGGTTTGAACTCCAAGAGGCGAGTAATGGTGAAGAGGCGATTGAGATTTGGCAGAATTGGCAACCTGATTTAATTTTAATGGATTTGCGAATGCCGAGAATGGATGGCTACGCTGTTACCCAACACATTCGACAGTGTAGAGACGCGCCATGGCGCGTCTCTACATCACCAATAATCATTGCCCTAAGTGCTAGTGTAATAGAAGAAGAACGGTTAAAAGCCTTAGAGGTGGGTTGCGCGGATTTCATCACTAAGCCGTTTCACGAATCTGATTTGTTGGCAGCCATAACCCAACATCTGGGAGTCAGCTTTATCTATGATGAACTAGAGGAAACTCCTGCGCCACCGGAGACAATCACCTTAACCTCTGATGATTTGGCTATCCTACCTACGGATTGGCTGTCATCATTTTACCAAGCTACTCTGGAAGGAGATTTTGAGGAGATGTTAAGCTTAATCCGTCAAATCCAGGATCAGGATAAAATCTTAGCCAAGACTCTAACCGACTTGGCTCATGATTTCCAGTTTGAACGATTACTCGATATCACCGAACCTTGGATAAGTAGGGAGTCTGAATTATGCAATAATAATGAAATGTGAAACCCTGATCTCGTCTAAATCAGTCGTGAACAACTCCCAACCTAATACCTTGACTGAGCGACAGGTTATATAGTCGGTCTATTTGAATTGTACAACTCAAGGGACTCCCAAAAAACAAGGAGATAGATACAAGAGGGACAAACAAACTACAAGCCTTGCCAAACATCAAGTATCATTATACTAACTAATCTCATTAAGTTTTGAAAACCTAAAAATGTTATCTTGCAGTCCTCTCTTGGAACAATTATCGCAATCAAAATCTATTGATCGCCATCCCCTAATTGTTACTCCCCAGATTCGGGTAACAACGGTTATTAATTGGCTTAATGAACACCAGAGTAGTTATGCATTAGTCGTCAAAGAAAAACGGTTAGTGGGTATTTTCACAGAACGGGATTTTGTCGGCATCGCTGCCCATCAGCTATCCCTGGAAAATTTAAGCATTCAATCGGTGATGACGCCTGATCCGATTACCGTTTCCGTTGACCAAGATCAAGGCATTTTTGCCATTCTTCACCTGCTACGCCAGCATCATATTCGTCATTTACCTGTCATCGATAAAGGGGGTGAAATTATTGGAGTGATTACGCCTAAAACCATTCGAGAGGTTGTTCAACCGACTGACTTATTAAAGTTTAAACGAGTGGGAGATGTGATGACGTCTCAGGTGATTCAGAATTCTGTCACGGCATCCCTGCTAGAAATTACTCAGCAAATGGTGACCCATAAAAAAAGCTGCATCGTGATTACTGAAACCCAAAATAACGCAGATATTATTCCCCAGGGAATTATTACCGAACGCGATATTATTCAGTCCCAAAAAATGGGGATTAATTTCGCGATAACGTCGGCGGAAACCGTGATGAGTACCCCACTGCTTCCGATTAAAATCGATGATTCAATGATGCTGGCGAATGAAATGATGAAACGCCATAAAATTCGTCGTTTAGTGGTTGTAGACGAAGCGGGAAGACTCGCCGGAATCATTACCCAAAGTACGATCCTAGAAGCGCTGAATCCCATAGAAATGTATGCCACCGTTGAACTTTTGCGTCAACAAGTGGATGAGCGAACCCAGGAGTTAAGTCAAATCAATGAGCAATTGCAGCAAAACCTCAGCCAATATGCCAAGTTAGAAGCACAACTGCAACAAGTCAAAGACGAAGCCGCCGCCGCTAACCAAGTTAAACGTGCCTTCTTAGCTAATTTAAACCATGAATTTAGAACACCACTCCATGCGATTCTCGGGTTTGCTCAACTGATGAACCATTCTAAATCCCTCTCATCCGAGGATCAGAAAAATGTAGGGATTATCTATAGTGCGGGTAAGCATTTGCTCGAACTGCTGGAAAACCTGTTGGAATTAACCAAAAGCCAGTCTACTCACATTGGGGATACTGCAAATTTTGAGCTGTCTGACATGCTACCCAAGAGTCCCGAATCCCCGATAACCATTACCTTGACGCCAACGGATTTGGCTGATTTACCGAGGGAGTGGCGAATATCGCTCCATCAAGCCACAATTGAAGGGGATTTTGATAAGATGTTGAGCCTGATTGAGGAAATTCGCGATCGCGGTGAATCCTTAGCCAATTCTCTCTGTACTTTAACTCATGAATTTCAATTCGAGTACCTATTAGCCTTGACCAAACCACCTACTGATGAAGACGATGACGCTGGAGTCAATTCCTCTGTACAAAGGGACAATACTAACGATTGATGATACCCCGGAGAATTTGCACCTGTTAACCGAGATGTTAAGCGAACAAGGGTACAAAATCCGGATCATTCCCACTGGTAGACTGGCGCTGAAATCTATTGCGAACAATCCCCCCGATTTAATTTTACTGGATATTGTCATGCCGGATATGGATGGCTATCAAGTTTGCCAACAGTTGAAAGCTTCTCCGAAAACCCAGAATATTCCAGTCATTTTTTTAAGTGGGTTGAATGAAACCTTTGATAAGGTGAAAGCCTTTGAGGTTGGTGGCGTCGATTATATTACTAAACCGTTTCAAGTGCAAGAAGTTTTAGCGCGGGTGGAGAGTCAATTGCGTCTGCAACGGTTACAAAAGCAGCTAACCGAACAAAATATCCAACTGCAACAAGAAATTCAGGAACGTCAGCAGGTAGAAATTGCCCTGAGTGAGAGTGAAAAAAAATATCGCCATCTGGTTGAAGCGTCACAAGACTTGATTTGGTCGATTAATCGGGATGGAACTTACACCTTTGTTAATCCGATTGTACACCACCTTTATGGCTACTCTCCAGAGGAAATGCTGGGACGTTCGTTTACCGAGTTTCTGTCACCGGAACGTCTGGAAGCGGATGTCAATCTTTTTGAGCGTTTACTTCAGGGACAATCGGTGTTCCAATATGAAACCACCCATCTCACTAAAGCTGGGGAACCCATTCAATTATTACTCAACGCGATCGCAGTAGTTGATGACCAGGGTCAGGTTGTCGGTGTAACAGGTACAGCCAGTGATATCACAGAACGTCAACAAGCACAAGAGGCATTGCGTTTAAGCGAAATCCGCTATCGAGAACTGGTAGAATTTCAGGAACAAGTCCTCGTCTGTCGCTGGAAACCGGATACCACCCTCACGTTTGTCAATCAGTCTTACTGTCGTTTTTTTGCTAAATCTCAAACTGAACTGATTGGTACTAAATATGTAGATTTACTGCCTGATTTTATTCAAGACCAAATCAGGGATTTTGCCAAATCCCTCGTCAACCACGAATGTCCAGAAACCTCCGAACATATCATGATTTCTGATCAGGGGGAACTCCATTGGTTTAAATGGACAGATCAACCGATTCGGAATACAGAAGGACAAATTCTAGAAGTTCAATCCTTTGGCATTGATATTACCACGCGCAAGCAGGCGGAAGAAAAACTGCGCCTCTCAGAAGAAAATCTGGCTCAAGCTCAACGAATTGCTCATATTGGCAATTGGGAATTTGATGTAATCACGAATCAAATTATTTGGTCAGCGGAACTGTTTCGCATTTTTGGTTTGGAACCCAATCAAACGGAACCCACCTATCAACAACTCCTAGACTTCATTCATCCCGATGACTGCTCGGAATTTGAGCAAACAGTCAAGGAAGCCATTGCTCAAGGACTCTGCTACGAATTAGAGTTTCAAATTTTACCCAAGAATCGCACAAGCGTTCGGCATCTTGAGGTGAGAATTGAACCCATTTTTGATCAACATTATCAGGTAATTAAACTCTTCGGCACCGCCTTAGATATCACCCAACGCAAAAAAGCCGAAACCGCCCTGCGACAATCGGAAGCACGCGAACGAGAACGAGCGCATCAACTCCAACGCACGCTCGAAGAATTAAAACGCACCCAATCCCAGCTTGTACAAACGGCAAAAATGTCCAGTCTGGGGCAAATGATTGCGGGAATAACTCACGAAATTAATAATCCCGTTTCTTTTATTTTGGGCAATCTCACCATTGGTCGTCAATACTTTAATGATTTGCTGCGGCTAATTAATATCTATTACGAAACTTATCCTAATCCCCCTTCATCTATTCAAGATATAGCGGAAGCCATTGATTTACAGTTTATCCAGGAAGATTGGCATAAACTGCTCAATTCTATCCACGAAGGGGCAGAGCGAATTCATCAGATTATTCTTTCCCTAAAGAACTTTTCTCGACTCGATGAAGCTGACCTGAAGTCGGTGGATATTCATCAAGGGATAGACAGTACGCTGTTCATTTTACAGCATCGCCTCAAAAGCCCCGGAAATCGGCAGGAAATTCAGGTGATTAAAGAGTATAGTCAACTCCCCCAAGTGACTTGTTATGCCAATCAATTAAATCAGGTGTTTATGAATATACTTGTTAATGCTCTCGATGCCATAGAAAGTCGCTCGTCACCTGGAATAATTACGATCAGCACCGAAGTCGCTGATGCTCACCGACAACCCCCCCCAAACAATGGAAACCAGCAGACCGACGTTGTGATCATCCGCATTACTGACAATGGAATCGGCATTTCTGAGGAAGTGCAACCGCAAATCTTTGATCCATTTTTTACCACAAAACCTGTGGGCAGTGGTACAGGTTTGGGCTTATCAATTTGCTACCAAATTATCGTTGAGAAACACCAGGGACAACTCAGTTGCCTGTCCACTCCAGGAGAAGGGACAACGTTCATCATCGAGATGCCGATCAACCCGCGATCGCAACAGCCAAGAGAAATCCCCTTAAATGGCATGGATCTGGCGAAAGAAATCAGCTAGGGTTTTGAGTGGTTCAGGTATCTATCTGTAGGTTGACGAATTTCTGGCACCTAGCGATCTAATCTAATAGAAGCTTAAACCTATAGTTAAACCGTCTATTACCGTCCTCACCTGACTTAATCCACTTATATTCCCTGACTGAAATTAGGGATCTAAACTTTGTTGACAACTTAGGATAATTATGATTTTCAAAACTAGAAAAGAAGCAGGTCAAAGACTCACCAGCGACCTGAAAGAGTATGCCAACCGCCCCGATGTGATTGTCTTGGGATTACCCCGTGGAGGTGTACCAGTGGCGTATGAAGTAGCGAGAGGACTCAATGCGCCTCTAGATGTGTGGCTGGTTCGCAAATTAGGCGCACCGGGTCACGAAGAATTAGCCATGGGTGCGATCGCCAGTGGTGATACGCGCATATTAAACAAAGACGTGGTGCGATCGCTGGATGTATCCAAGCAAGCGATCGACAAAGTAGCAGCCAAAGAGCAACAAGAATTAGAACGGCGGGAAAAAGCTTACCGAGGGGATCTTCCGCCTCTGGAATTGCGCGATCGCACCGTACTTTTAGTAGATGACGGTTTAGCGACAGGGGCATCAATGCACGCCGCTGCCGTTGCCTTGCGACAGCATGACCCCAAGGAAATCGTTGCCGCTGTCCCCGTTGCCGCCCCCGAAACCTGCCAGGAGTTTAAAATCAAGGTAGACAAAATCATCTGTAGTGAAACGCCCCAACCGTTCTACGCCGTCGGTTTGTGGTACGACAAATTTGACCAAACCACCGACCAAGAAGTACGTGACTTGATGCAGCGTGCAGCCAGTCAACAACCAGCTAGAGCATAAGTAGGTGGGGACAATTAAAGGGATCGTCATTCGTCATTCGTCATTCGTCATTCGTCATTATGTAAGGGTTTAGGGACAATTGTAGGGGCGGGTTTAGGGACATTGTAGGGGCGGGTTTAGGGACTAAATTAGATATTCTACCAATAAGGGAACAACAAAACCCGCCCTTACCCACCAATAAGGGAACAACAAAACCCGCCCTTACCCACCAATAAGGGAACAACAAAACCCGCCCTGTCTCACCAATAAGGGAACAACAAAACCCGCCCTGTCTCACCAATAACGGAACAACAAAACCCGCCCTGCCTCACAATCGTTGGGTTTCGTACCTCAACCCAACCTACAAATACGTGATCCACAAAATCCGATCAATTGCTCAGACGTTATAGATTATAAAATTATCATGCCTACAAAAACTAAACTTACCGATGCTGTACGTCAAGCCGCACATCCTATTTCCGGGACATCATCCGACTATGATGCCCTACTCGATCAAATCGGAGATGCTCGTTTTGTCCTCATCGGCGAAGCCTCCCACGGCACCCACGAATTCTATCAACAACGGGCAGAAATCACCAAACGGCTCATTCAAGAAAAAGGATTCACCGCCGTCGCCGTTGAAGCCGATTGGCCCGATGCTTATCGGATTAATCGCTACGTTCGAGGTGTTAGTGATGATCCGGACAGTATCCACGCCTTGGCAGATTTCCAACGCTTCCCCACTTGGATGTGGCGCAACGCCGATGTATTAAATTTTGTCGGTTGGCTGCGAGAGTACAATGACGCCTTACCGCAGGATGCCACGAAAGCCGGGTTTTATGGGTTAGATCTCTACAGCCTCTATACCTCAATCGAAGCCGTTCTCAAGTATCTGGAGACCATTGATCCAGAAGCCGCCGCCCATGCGCGTTACCGTTACTCCTGTTTCGATCACTTTGGCGAAGATACCCAAACCTATGGATACGCCACCAGCATTGGCATGAATCAACCCTGTGAAGATGAGGTAGTCGATCAACTGGTGGATTTACGACGCCGTGCGGCGGATTATGCCCAACGAGATGGGCGGATTCCTGAAGATGAGTTCTTCTATGCCGAACAGAATGCCAGACTGATTAAGAATGCCGAAGAATACTATCGTTCCATGTTTCGGGGTCGAATTTCCTCCTGGAATTTACGCGATCGCCACATGGCGGAAACCCTCAACCAATTAGTGACTCACTTTGAGCAACAGGGTCAACCCACGAAGGTTGTGGTTTGGGAACATAACTCCCACCTCGGCGACGCTAGAGCCACTGATATGGGCGCGGCGGGGGAACTGAATGTCGGTCAACTGGTGCGTCAGCAATACCAGGATGATGCCTTCCTGATTGGCTTTAGTACCTACACCGGAACCGTTACCGCTGCATCCAACTGGGGTGCATCAGCAGAACGCAAGCAAGTGCGTCGGGCATTACCGGAAAGTTATGAAGCCTTGTTTCATCAGACGGGACAGCCGAACTTTTGGCTAAACTTACAGGAGCAAAACCCCGCCGTGCAAGGCTTACACAAGCCGCGTTTAGAACGTGCGATCGGTGTGATTTATCTGCCCCAAACCGAGCGCGTCAGCCATTATTTCCAGGCGCGATTACCGGAACAGTTTGATGCGATTATCCATTTTGACGAGACTCGCGCTGTTGAACCCTTAGAACGCACTCCTCAATGGGATCGAGGTGAAGCACCCGAAACCTTCCCCATGGGCGTGTAATTTTAGCCGGTTGTCGGGACAGATAAGGCAAAAGGCAGTTAACCAGCCAGTGGTTTAAACCACTGGCTAAAAGCTTAAGTCGTCTTTAGACGACTGGATCAGGTGTTTGGGCTTACTTACTGACAAGGTATGAACGAGTTAAAGCCGATGTAGATCAGACCAAACGCAAACTCGCCAAGTCGGGCAAGGGCTATATTTGTTTTAAGAAAGATGAATTAGAAACTCATTTTTCCCTCATCCGTCCTGTCCTCAGATAAAGGACGAAATGATTTACCTTACGCTGTTGTAAGCTTCTTGTCACCACACTAACGATAACAACAAGCCCAATATTTTTTAAGGAAAATTATAGTTTCATAAAAATGTTTGCACATCCTACCTAAGCCGTGCTAAATTCCAAAGTGGTATTTCAGTGTATTACAACTACACTGACATGCCTCCATACAATTGAATTAAGATTGCTATGAAGCTGGATTTACGGAGTTTTTTTCAAGCCACGAATCCCGGCAAAACGCTGTTTTTGAACAACGCAGAAACAGACTATAAGTATTACATTGATTTTTCTGTGGTGCGTGGTGGTCAGGTGATCGAAGAGTTACGTGAAAATATCACCTTATGGTCACCGGATACACCAACCTGTCAGCTATTCACTGGACATATTGGTTGTGGCAAGTCTACGGAATTGTTACGCCTGAAGGCGGAGTTAGAATATCGTGGGTTTCATGTAGTTTACTTTGTGTCCGATCAAGACCTAGAGTTTGAAGATGTCGATATTAGCGATATTTTGCTAGCCATCGCCCGTCAGGTGAGTAATAGTCTCGATACCCTGAAACTTGAAGAATCAACCAGTCTCAAGACCAGGCTAAAGCAAGTCAGTAAACTGTTGCAAACGGAGATTGAATTATCTGCCGAAGCCTCAGTCCTGGGAATGGGTAAGATTACAGGGAAAATCGAGGAAGAGTTCTCTGTTGATGTTGGTATTCCTGGAATTGGCAAAGTCAGCCTATCCTCTGAGGAAGGACTTTCCCTAATTGCCCCCTTAATTGGTAAGATTTCAGCCAAGGCGAAGGCGTCTCCTGAGTTACGGAATAAGTTAAGAAGTTATCTGGAACCGCAAACTAAGGGAATTTTAGAGGCAATTAACTCTGAATTATTAGAACCGGGACAGGAACAACTGAGAGTCCAGGGTAAAAAGGGACTGGTGGTAATCGTCGATAATCTTGACCGCATCAGTAATACTCCCAAACCCTTCGGACGACCGCAACAAGAATATTTATTTGTAGACCGAGGTCAACAGTTACGTCAACTGAATTGTCATGTTATTTATACCATGCCCTTGGCGTTACGGTTCTCCAAGGACTTTGGTACTTTAGTGGAGCGATTTTTGGTCAATCCCCAAGTGTTACCGATGATCCCCGTGCGATCGCGGGATGGAACAGAATGTGCTGAAGGAATGAAGCGACTGCGACAAATGGTGCTGGCAAGAGCATTTCCTGATTTGAATGAGCCAGATCGTCTCCATCGGATAACCGAGGTTTTTGATCATCCTGCAACATTAGATCGTTTGTGTCAAATTAGTGGCGGTCATGTGCGGAATTTACTGCGGCTATTAAATGACTCGATTAAAAAACAAAAAGGATTACCCATTTGTCGCGACTGTCTAGAAGATGTAATTCGAGAACATCGCAATGATGCGGTTTTAGCTGTTAGTGATACCGAATGGCAATTACTGCGACAAGTTGCCCAACACAAAAAGGTGGCGGGCGCTCAAGACTATAAAACTCTAATCCGCAGCCTGTTTGTCTATGAGTATCGGGATGACGATGGGTATTGGTTTGATATTAATCCAATTTTGGCAGAGGCAAAGGAATTAAAGTCATGATGGAATCTTACTCCTCTCGGAAAAATCTTTCCCCTAGCGAACAGTCGTTAGAAGATTTGGCTTGGGCAATTTCCATGTCTGAAGGGGAATTTTCCCTAATTTGGGTTCACTGTAACTACGCACTCTTACAGCAGCAGATGGTGCGGCGATTACGCCAACGTTACCCAGAGATGCGAACAATTGTCCTCGAACCATCAGTAACCAGGATCTACGCTACAATTCGTGAGCAATTAGGACATGAACAGCCTTCAGCTTTAATGGTTTTAGGCATAGAGTCAGTGCGGGAGATTAAGCAATTGCTGAGTTCAATGAATTCGGTGCGAGAGGAGTTTCGCCAGCATTGCCCCTTCCCAGTATTGATATGGATTAATGATTCCATTTCCCAGCAACTGACACGGATTGCCCCTGATTTAAAAAATTGGGGAACCCTGACTGAATTGATGATTACGCCGCAAGAGTTGCAAGACATTCTCCACAAGCGGGTGAGGCAACTCTTTAAAGCGGTTTTAAATGCAGGGGCGAATCGCTTCCTCTCCAATGAAGCTATCTTTGGCTGGCGCTATCTCTCAGAAATTAAATGTGCGATCGCCGATTTGAAGCGCTATAATCTGCCATTGACACCAGAACTCGAAGCCTGCTGGCAATTTGTTCAGGGGCGAGATGCGTTTGTCGTCGGTCAACTGGAACAAGCATTAACCTATTACCAAAACAGTCTAGACTTTTGGGAGTCCACAACTCAGGATAATCCTACCCCCTGCTTATTAGAACGACAAGGAGTGCTACTGTTCCATATTGGCTTGTGTTATTCCCGCACCGGAAAACTGTGTCGCTCAGACAACTGCTTTTTCTGTGAAGAATCTCTGCCTTATTTACAACAATGTCTGGAACGGTTTAAACAGGCACAGCGGCAGGATTTAGTGGCTAAGTTTAGCAACGAATTGGGCAAAGTACTGCGACAACTTAAGGATTGGCACGAATTACAGAAGCTGGCAAATCAATTCAAACCACTGCACGAAAGGTATGGGATGAGTGTAGAATTGGCTCAAGATTACAGCTTTTTGGCAGAAGTCGCACTCAACCAGAAGCCGCCCAACCCGACTGAGGCGAAAGAACTGGCGGAAAAAGCCCTGGAAATTGTCAATCGTCTTCCCAGTGAACAACAGCAATATCGGGGGTTACATCTGCTGGTATTAGCACAAAGCTTACGACAAGTAGGGCAGATTCAGGAGGCGTTTGAGACACTAGAAGCGGCAAAAAATGGTGATCCAGAGGACAATCCGCAGCTTTACATTCAGATTCTTGAGGAATTGCGATCGCTGTATTTTGAGCAACAGGATTATCTCCAGGCTTTTGAGGTTAAACAATATCAACGCTCAATCGAGCAACAGTTTGGTTTTCGGGCATTTATTGGTGCTGGGAATTTACAACCCCAGCGACAGCCGAAATCTGAAGTTACCAGATTGCAAAAAACAATTGCCCCAGAGATTATTGCTTCAGGAAGAGAACGGGATGTGCGGCATTTGATTGCCCGCATGGGTAACAATCAGCACCAACTGACGGTGATTTGTGGACCTTCCGGTGTCGGTAAAAGTTCTCTGGTGAATGCGGGTTTAATCCCTGAACTCAAGCGTCGCAGTATCGGTATTCGCGATAGTTTACCCGTTCTCCTACGAGTTTACACCGACTGGTGTCGGGAGTTAGGTCAATCCTTAGCCAAGGCACTTGATCAACGAGGAATAAGCTTACCGAATCCACCGGATTCCACTGTGTCTTTGCTTGAGGCGTTACAACGTAATGAAGAGGATAATTTATTTACGGTTTTAATTTTTGACCAGTTTGAAGAGTTTTTCTTTGCTAGCACAGAATGGAAGCAACGGCAAATCTTCTTTGAGTTTATCGCTGAATGCTTAAGGATGAGTTTTGTTAAAGTTATTCTGTCAATACGAGAAGATTTTATCCATTATTTGCTGCCTTGCAATCGTCTCAAGGCAATGGCAATTGTAAACAAGGATGTTCTCGGTAAAACCTGTCTCTATACATTAGGAAATTTATCACCAGAAGATGCCAAAAATGTAATCCACAGTTTAACTGAGAACTCGGCATTTTCTTTGGAGTCAGCTTTGATCGATGAAATAGTACGAGAACTATCCAAAAATCAGGGAGAAGTCCGTCCCATTGAGTTACAGATTGTTGGCGCACAATTGCAAGCCGAAGGAATTACTACCTTGGCACAGTATAAGCAGCTTGGTTTTCAAGCTAAACAACAATTAGTCCAACGCTATTTGGAATCTGTTGTTCAAGACTGTGGCAGAGAGAATGAAGAAATTGCCTGGTTAGTTTTGTTTTTATTGACGGATGAAAATAAAACTCGTCCGTTGAAAACCCATAATGATTTGAAAAAAGAGATCCTGGAACTTCTGGAAATTTCCCGAAAATCTAAATTATTAGAAGGATTCAGGAATAATTTCTGGAGGTATATATTTACTCTTGATTTGACGACAAAATCAAAAAGCAATGATTTGAGATTAGATAAAACACTTAAAGTTGTATTACAAATTCTCCAAGAATCAGGTTTAGTCTTTCTTTGGCAAAGTATTCCTGATAATCATTATCAGTTAGTTCATGATTATTTGGTGACTTTTATTCGCCAAAAAATTGGAGATGACACTTTAGAAAGGCTCCAGCAGAGTCAAGTGCAGCTTGATCAGCTTTTGCGGCGACAACTGCGAATTTTCCAAACCGTAACAGTGGCTGGCTTTATGTTTATAGTTTTCGCTACGCCAATGGTAGGATGGCTAATCCAAAATCGGAATATGCAAGTCATAACAAAAACTATTGCTGAATCTGAAAGACTTTTTGCAGAGAATCAAGAATTAGATGCACTTAAAAAAACAGTAGTTGCCTGGAAGGAACTGCAAAAAATAGGTGATTTCAAAGCTGAAATAAAGCCTAAAGTAGAACGGATGCTACAGCGAGGCGTTTCCGGATTTAAAGAGTATCAAGAGTATAACAGCCTTGAAGGTGACGAAGGTCACAAGGATGCGGTCATCCAAATGGCTTTCAGCCCAGATGAACAGACCATTGCCACAGCAAGTTTTGACTATACGGTCAAACTTTGGCAGCCTGATGGTAAGTTGATTCATACCCTAAAAGGGCATGAGGATAAAGTTAATAGCTTAGATTTCAGCCCTGATGGTAAAATGATTGCCACAGCAAGTTTCGACCAGACGGTAAAACTGTGGAAGCTAGAAAAAAAGCTAGATAACAAGATAGGTATAATACCAGTACGTACCTTAGAAGGGCATAAGGATAGAGTTTTTGGTGTAGCTTTTAGCCCGGATGGCAAGCTCATTGCTACGGCAAGTGGGGATAAAACCATAAAACTCTGGAGAACTAGGGATGGCAAATTGCTAAACACCCTGAAAGGACACGAAGATGTGATTGACACAATAGCGTTCAGCCCCGATAGTCAGATAATTGCTTCAGCGAGTTGGGATGGGACAGTCAAACTCTGGAAAACTACGGATGACAAATCATTTCGTACCCTAAAAGACGAAACCTTAGAAGGAGACAAGAGCCATAGTAATCGCGTTTTCGGAGTGGCATTTAGCCCTGATGGTCAGATGATTGCCTCTGTGAGTCGAGATAATACAGCTAAACTTTGGGAAATTAATGGTACGTTACGCCATACGCTCAACGGTCATACGGATCGGGTGATCCGAGTTGATTTCAGTCCCGATGGCAAGAGAATTGCGACGACAAGTTGGGATAAGACGATTAAAGTCTGGAGGACAACAGATGGCACTTTACTCGAAACCCTGGAAGGGCATACCGACGGTGTTTTTGGCATAGAGTTTAGCCCTGATGGTGAGATGCTCGCAACAGCAAGTCAAGACAACACAGTCAAACTCTGGAAGCGAGATCAAAGCTTGAACAAAAGAATCCTTAAAAAGCATGCTCAGGAGATCCATAGTATAGACTTCAATCTAAAGGGTCAGAAGATTGCTACAGCGAGTGAAGACAGCACCGTCAATCTCTGGAAGACTGATGGTACTTTAATCAAAACCCTAGAAGGGCATCAGTCTGGCGTCTACAACGTTGTTTTCAGCCCAGACGGTACACTTATTGCTACGGCGAGTCGGGACAATACTGTAAAAATTTGGCAGGCTGACGGCACTCTTGTCGCAACTCTATTCGGTCAGGCTGAGGAGATTAACAGCCTAGCTTTTAGCCCCGATAACCAAATCCTCGCCACGGCGAATAAGGACAAGACGGTCAAACTCTGGACACTCGATGACACCCCAGAAAAAACCTTGGAAGGACATGAGGAGCAAGTTCGGGGAATTGCGTTCAGCCCAGACGGTCAGATGATTGCTACGGCAAGTTGGGATGGAACGGTCAAACTGTGGAATGCTAAAGACGGCAAAGAGATAAATACTCTGATTGATGATAACCAAAAACCTAATGATAAGGAAGTGTTTGGAGTAGCATTTAGCCCAGATAGTCAAGTTATTGCCACAGTGGGTGCAGACAAAATCGCCAGACTCTGGAATCGAAACGGCGAGTTGCTAGAAACCTTAGAAGGTCATACCGATGAGGTTAACGGAGTCGTGTTTAGTCCAAAGGGTGAGAAAATTGCCACAATGAGTAAAGATAAGACCGTCAGACTCTGGAATCGAGACGGTGAGTTACTCCATACTCTGTCGGGACCAAGGGATTTGGATTGGCAGGTGAGATTCAAATCTGAGAATGAACTCATTGCCTCGGCAATTAATGATAAGAGCCTGATTCTGTGGGATGTGACTCTTTTGTCGGCAAATCAGCTCATCGAACGTAGCTGCGATCGCCTACGGGATTATCTCCAGAATAACCCTAGTTTGGACAAACGCGATCGCAGTCTTTGTGACGGAATTGGCTCTCAGCCGTAGCCAACAGCGCATCCTTGTCTAAGGGCGGTTCTCTGTCATATCAACTTGAACCACCATCTGTAGGGACACGACATGTCGTGTCCCTATCCTAATGCTTATCTGTCAAAATTAATCCCATCGAAATATCTGCCAAGAGAGCGATGATCAATTTTGATAGTTTTGATCATTTATAAATACTCAATTTTATTTTAATCAATGGTGATATTTATAAAAAACTTATGACAAGCACGACAATTCAGAACGCTGCCAACCCATCCCAGCATCCCAATCAAATGTCGGTAAACCATCCTGAGCAGATAGCGGTATTATTAACCAGCTATGGTGGCGTGCAAACCTATGACCAATTCACCCAATACAATAAACGCACTAGCGAGTATATTGCCGCCAAGTTTGCCCCGATTCCCTCTTGGCTTTACTCTCCCGTAGCGCGGATTTTAACCTTACGGGATTTATTCAAATGGGGATATAAACATGAGCATTTTACCTCTCCCCAAAATGATATCTTTGAAAACCAACGGCGTGGAATTGAACAGCATTTACAGGAACAGTGGGGTGAGGGAGTGCAAGTCTTCACGGGCTTCTACTTTTGTGAACCCTTTGTCGAAGACGTTTTGGCTGAGATTAAAGACAAAGGATTTAATAAAATTCTGGTTTTTCCCCTCTTAGTTGTAGATTCCGTATTCACCAGTAGTATTGCGATTGAACAGGTGAATCAAGCCCTGGGACAAGAAACCGATGCAAAAAAAGCGGGTCTTCCGTAGTTAGTGTGCTAAATTGTTAGTTGGATTTGCCCAAGTATTGGACAGCAATAGCTTTAACCGTTTTTACCCGAATTTCAATTTATTTTGAGGCGATCAAAAGCTACGGCCCTTGTGTGGCAAGCTTCCTGGTTTATTAAATCTGATAGTTTAGCACACTAAGTCCGGAAGACCCAAAATTTCCAGGGATGGGAAATTCCCGCAATTTTTGAGGATTTACAGTTTGATATTCAATATATCAATAAAATTGCTAAATTTGCGCTGGTGGGAGATAATCAACTCTATCAATGGTACAATACCCTCACCCAACCCTTATTTAGGGTTTGCTGCACAAGGTCGAAACCGCAAAGCCCATCAATGCTTTGAGCCGTATTGACAGTTGACTTGGTGCTCCTGAATCTGGTAATATCGCTCAAAATCCTTGCATCATGATCAGGTCAGGTAGATGTACCGAAAAGTTGAGAATGCCCCCAGGGAAGCCGAAGATTTTGAACTCCCTATGGCGTGAAAGTTATCACAGGATAATCGTTGGGTAATCATGGCTTCTTTAGTACCCTGGGAGGAATTTGAAGAGGAATATGCCCAAAATTTCTCTCGCTTATTGGGTGCGCCAGCCCTACCATTTAGGGTAGCCTTGGGGTCATTAATAATCAAAGAGAAACTAGGGATAAGTGATCGAGAGACAGTCGAACAAATCAAAGAGAACCCTTACTTACAGTATTTTATCGGAAAAACCCATTACAGCAGCTCAGCCCCTTATGACCCATCACTATTAGCAAGATTTCGGGAAAGGATAAATGTGAATCTAGTCAACCGAATAAACGAAAGAATGGTGATTCATCCTCAGGCAGAGAGTCAGTCAGAGCCGAAAAAAAAAGTCCAGAAACAGAAAAGCTTTCAAAAAGCGGGTCAGCGAATAAAGGGAAATTAATATTAGATGCAAGTTGCGTGCCAGGAGATATAAGTTATCCCAATGATTTAGGGATATTAAATCATTGGGATAAAAACAGAAAAAATAATAGACAGTTTATATGAGTCCCGTCCGGGTCAAATAGAGAAAAAACCCAAAAGCTATAGAAACCGAGCCAGAAAGGAATACTTGAAAGTAGCTAATAAAAAGAAACAAACAAGGAAAGAAATAAGAAAAGCCATAAAAAAACAACTACAATACATAAAGAGAAACTTGGGAAGTATAGACGAGCTAATCAAGGCAGGGTCTAGTCTTGAGGCGTTGATTCTTACTGACTATAAGAGCCTGTTGGTGGTTAGCGAAGTCTACCGTCAGCAAGAATGGATGTATAATAATAAAGTTCATAGAATTGAGCATAGAATAGTAAGTTTAAGTCAACCTCATATCCGTCCAATAGTTAGAGGCAAAGCGGGAGTTCCCGTAGAATTTGGAGCTAAAATATCGGCAAGTGTAAGAGATGGATACGTGTTTTTAGACCGTGTCAGTTGGGATAACTTTAATGAATCGGCAGATTTCAAAGCTCAAATAGAAGCTTATTATAACTACACAGGAACCTATCCAGAATCAGTTCATGTAGATAAAATCTATCGCAGTCGAGCCAACGGGTTCCTTCTGCAAAGAAAAAGGAATTAGAATCAGTAGACCGCCCTTAGGAAGACCAAAAGCCAATGTCAGTCAAGAATTAAAGAAACAAGCTCAAGAAGACGAGAGAATTCGCAATAATATTGAAGGAAAATTTGGTATCTCAAAACGTGGATACAGTTTAAGTCGCGTCATGGCTAAACTGCCTCATACTTCAGAAACAGCCATTGCTATTACTTTTCTCGTCATGAATCTGTCTGCCCTGCTCAGGCAGGTTTTTTGTCTTTTTTTATGTTTCAAAAACAATCAGGTCTTTTTCGGAGTCATTTTATTATCAAAGCTTATCATTAGCCGAATTGTTAACAATAAATGCTCATATTTACTGTCGTATTATATAACTACTTAATCCATCAGTTGTGTTTTTCCGACTTATTCAGCAGACCCTAATTAAACTGACAGCCGGGTCAAACCATAGCCACCCTGTCACCGCGATCGCAATACCCGCCAGCACTACCCCCACAGAAACCAGCGCATCCGCCGCCATGTGCAGAAATGCACCGCGAATGTTCATATCCTCTTTACGACCTGACATGAACAAAAGTGCGGTAATGGTATTAATCACCACCCCAACCAAGGCAACCCCAATCACAACACCACCGGGTACAGATTGAGGATTAACGAACTTTCTCACCGCTTCCCACGCCACCACACCCATAGCCATGAGAACCAGGGTAGCATTTAAAAGAGCTGCCAAAATCGAGGAACGACGGAAGCCGTAGGTATAGCGCTTCGTTGGAGAATGTTGGGACAACATACTCGCTCCCCAAGCCAGAACCAAGCCCAAGACATCACTGAGATTGTGACCCGCATCCGCCAGTAATGCTAGGGAATTGTAGACAATACCCGAAGCCGCTTCAACCACGACGAACCCGCCATTGAGAATCAGACCAATGGCAAAAGCGCGATTGTAGTTGAAGGCGTGGTGGTCGTGATGGTGATGGTGATGGTGGTTGTGGGACATGCTGTGATTACCCAATGTAGATTCTTTCTCTCCCCGCCCCAAAACTATGAAAACGGTGGTCTACATCCTCTACGGGGATACCCTATAGTGATCCAAGATAAATATTTATGAGAAAAATGTTACAAAGCTTAGTAAAATAACATCATCTGTTAACTAAGTATTTTTTCTCATCGTTTATGATAGCCGATTCATTTCCCTGGCTGAGTGCGATCGTCCTATTACCACTCGTCGCCTCTCTTGCCATTCCCTTCCTGCCAGATAAGAAGGGTAAGACAGTGCGATGGTACGCCCTAGGTGTCGCGATCGCGGATTTTCTGTTGATGGTTTACGCCTTTTGGCAGAATTACGATTCCAGCAGCGCCACATTCCAACTCACCGAAAAGTATACCTGGATACCTCAATTAGGTCTCAGTTGGGCAGTGTCTGTGGATGGACTGTCACTTCCCCTGGTACTTCTAGCTGGATTAGTGACAACGCTCTCCATTTTCGCCGCTTGGCAAGTTGACCACAAGCCTCGCCTCTTCTACTTTCTGATGCTGGTGCTGTATTCGGCACAAATTGGCGTCTTCATCGCCCAAGACATTCTGCTCCTATTTATTATGTGGGAACTGGAACTGGTTCCCGTTTATCTCCTCGTCTCGATTTGGGGAGGACAGAAGCGTCAATACGCCGCGACCAAATTCTTACTCTATACTGCCGCCGCCTCTATATTTATTTTGGTAGCTGGGTTAGCCATGGCACTCTATGGCGAAGGTACAATTAGCTTCGATATGGTGGAACTCGGCATCAAGGATTACCCCTTGGCGTTAGAACTGTTGCTGTATGCCGGATTATTAATTGCCTTTGGGGTTAAATTAGCGGTTTTCCCCTTACACACCTGGCTTCCTGATGCTCATGGTGAAGCCTCTGCGCCTGTCTCGATGATTTTAGCCGGGGTACTCCTGAAAATGGGCGGATATGGATTAATTCGCCTGAATCTAGAGATACTCTCCGATGCTCACGTTTACTTTGCCCCAATTCTGGCGATGCTAGGGGTGATCAACATTATCTATGGCGGACTCAACTCCTTTGCCCAGCCGAATATGAAGCGTCGTCTTGCCTTTTCCTCAGTCTCTCACATGGGGTTTGTCCTATTAGGGATAGCCTCATTCACGGATTTAGGCATCAGTGGCGCAATGCTGCAAATGATTTCCCACGGTTTAATTGCCGCCGTGCTATTCTTCCTGGCTGGAGTTACTTATGATCGCACCCACACCTTAGCCTTAAATAATATGGGGGGTATTGGTCAGGTTATGCCCAAAGTATTCGCCCTGTTTACTGCTGCTGCGATGGCATCAGTCGCCCTTCCGGGGATGAGTGGGTTTGCCAGTGAACTCTCTGTCTTTGTTGGCGTAACAACTAGCGATATTTATAGTTCAACCTTCCGCACAGTAACAGTCTTTCTCTCAGCATTGGGACTGATTCTCACACCCATCTATCTTCTCTCTCTACTCAGACAAGTATTTTACGGAGCAGGCGTTGCACCAGCCTGTGAACTTGATAATGCTAACTTCGAGAATAAGGATGAAGAAGGCGCGGTTTGTTTTGGCACGGATTGTGTGTTACCCGCTAATGCCGTTTACACCGATGCTCAACCACGGGAAGTGTTTATTGCGGCTTGCTTTTTAGTGCTGATTCTAGGGATTGGATTCTATCCCAAACTCGCCACCCAGCTTTATGATGCCAAGACAGTAGCGGTTAACACGCAGCTACGGGAAGCGTATTTCCAAGTCGCCCAAGATAAGCCCCAGATTTATGCTCAGAACGTCGTAGTTCCTCAAATTAAGGAACCATCGGTAGCAACGGTTTCCTATAATCGGTGACATCCTCCTACACCGAATCAGTCGTAGGGTGCGTTAGGCGCTTACTTGGATTAACATCACGAATAATTTGCGCTTTTGCGCCGTAACGCACCGTTCTCAGGTATATGGTGCGTTACTTTTAACAAAGGACGTAGCTTGCTTCTGGCGAAGCGAGTATGACGAATGACAAATGACAAATGACGAATGACGATCTTTAATTGTCCCCACCTACTTAATTTGGATTAAATTGTTGACAACATTTCAAAAAACGCTGAGGAATATCTGCTGTTCCACCCCAATGCAGATGAATATAGGACGCATGTAATTGATGCATTCGCCACCCCTCAATTCCAACTTTTCCCTTCGGATCAAAACCTCTTGTTTCAAACAAAGGATGTTCAGGACTTGCTGTTAACTGGGAACGATGAAATTCATGTCCCCAAACCCTTTCACCCACTAATACCAATGGCGTATGTTGTAATGCCGTTGCTTGACGATATCCCAGGGTTAAACGTTTGCCCATTACCGCCTTTGTGGGCAATATCCCTACCATCGACCAACATTTTTCCTCAAAATCTGTCACCTGTTGACATAAATACATTAACCCACCACATTCAGCATAGGTAGGCATTCCCTGAACAATGGCATTCAATACCGCCTGACGCGCCTCGATATTATGTGCCAATTCCTGAGCAAACACTTCGGGGAATCCCCCACCAAAAAAAAGTCCCTGCACGCCTTCTGGTAACGTGGTATCCGCTAGGGGACTCCAGGGAACTAATTCCGCTCCCAACTGTTGCAATACATCCAGATTATCTTGATAGTAGAAACTAAAGGCGCGATCGCGAGCGATGGCAATTCGGGTAACGGATTGAGTTACAGAGGTATTTAACGGTTGATTGGTGACGGTTAAATCGTGAATTTCTGCCCTCAACAAAGGCAACAAACGCTCCCAGTTAAAGCAGGTTTCGCCAATATCAGCCAGTTGATCAATTAGCTGATCCAGAAATGTCAGTTCATCGGTGGGAACTAATCCCAGATGGCGATCGGGAATGGTTAAACTATCCTGACGCCGGAGTACACCGAGTATAGGTAATTGTAGGGGTTCTAGGGCATCTTGAAGCAATTCTAAATGGCGATCGCTCCCCACTCGATTCAACACCACCCCAGCCACTTGGATGCTCTGATCAAAGCAACGATACCCCTGTGCGATCGCGGCGACGGAACGGGATAAGCGACTACAATCTAAAACCAACAGCACCGGAACATTTAACAGTCGGGCAATATGCGCTGTACTGGCAACATCATCGCGTCCTGATGCCCCATCAAACAACCCCATCACCCCTTCAATCAGAGCATAGTCTACCCCATTCAGATGACGCTTAAAACAGGCTTGAACATAAGTTTCCGACGTTAACACCGGATCTAAATTGCGACAGGGACGTCCCGTTACCCGTTGATGAAACATCGGGTCAATGTAATCTGGACCCACTTTAAACGATTGCACTCGGCTATACCGCCGCGATAAACACGAAAGTAGGGCAAGTGTCACCGTTGTTTTGCCTACCCCACTCCGTTCACCAGCAATAATTAAAGCCATAAGTAGGTGGACACCATTAACCGTGAACGGTGAAGTTCGTCATTCGTCATTTGTCATTTGTCATTTGTAAATTCTTCCCCATCTTCCCCATCTCCCCCTACTCCTGATAACTGATAACTGCTCACTGATAACTGTTCACTGATAACTCCCCCATCACCGAATCCCTAACTCTTGGCTTTCATGATCTGCCCAGTCACCGCCAGACTTTCTTCATAGAGCAAATCGCGACTCCAACGCTGCAACTGCTGACTCAACAACTGCTCCGTTTTTTGGTCAAACATCGGCGTAACCTGCTGAATCCGGCACGCTTGCGCTCCGCCATGTGCCTCCATCCGCATACAACCCGTGGTTTGGGAACACAACACAGTGCAGCAGTCTGCATCCATGTTTGTTGAACCCAAGCGCAGGCTAATCAAATCTCCCGGCACTTCTCCCACATCAGCCGTAGGAATCCCAGCTAATTCAGCTTCGACTGGGCGATGTTCAGGAGTCGTAAATTTAACCCGTCGGATATCATATTCTCCACCCTCTTTCTCGTAGGAAACCGGACGCCACTGAAGGCGAGAGGCTAACCACCCCAGAAACATTAACGCTTGAGTAGGATTACCTTGTTCATAATCGATGGTAACTTGGTCAACCTCTTTGAGCGCAGAGCGGCGTTCTGGCGGATCAAATGCCTCAGCCGCCAATTCTTGCCATGAGGCTAACCGTTGCCAGTTGAGATCAGCCATGGGGATGTCCTGGGTGATGAACTCCTCTAGTCGCGCCAACCCCTCTTCGGGTGTTTGGAAGGCACTAGAATCCACAATCACGTTATTGCTAATTCCAGCCAGTCGTTTGAACAACCCATAATCTGGATCAGGGCTTCCTTTCCACCAGATAAATCGGGGTAGATCACTAATCATCAGTTCACAGATCAGACCTCCGATGCGCTCTAAAGCTGCTGGTGTACCACTCAAGGTAATGTATTCACAGCAAACCAGGGTACTTTGACTGTGCTTTTGCATCGGACAAGAGGCAGAAACTTGTGCCGTTACCCCTTCATCTTCACCGACAATCGGACACAGGGCGATAATTCGACAAGGATTCGCCGCCGCGATCGCATCAGCAATTCCCGAACCTTCTATATCAGCCGAATAGGGTTGCCGTCTGGTTTCCCCATTCCCATTCACCTCTTGCTGATGCCGTTCATTATACTCTTCGCGCAGTTTTTCCTTAGTTTTGTCGTCTGCCTTACCTGTTCTCGGCAATCCATAAGTTTTCTGGGCAGCTTTGATCGCCGCAAACATGCGCGGTCCAATAATTCCGTCAATGGGACCCGAATAATATCCCAATGCACTTAAAAGCAGTTGAGTTTCTTCAGGTTCGTAAACCACCAACGTAAAAGTAGTTGCCCGTACAGCATTAGGAATATCCGTGTTGTCATCTGCCGTACTGTAGTTTTGCCAGATATGACGCAGTTCTTCCTCAATTTCACTTAAGGAAACGTCTTTAGGTGATTGTAGAGATAGGATTGGAGGAGATTGTACCATCGTTATTATCCTTCGTTATTTGTTTTTGGTTATTCGTCATTCGTCATTCGTCATTCGTCACTCGTCAAAACACTGATTTCACGGATTGATTGGAGAGAGTGGGGTAAGGAAGTGAGAGGTTAGTTATAGCGCTTCGCGCTGGTCTAGTTACACTTTGTTTGTACGAACATCTCATCTGGACTCAGCTTCAGGTAAGGGAGTTGTAAATACACCAGAGCGAACTGCTATACACTGATTATTGAGTGACATCCGAGTGAAAACCTTGGTAAAAACCGCCCCTACTCCCCCTGCTTCCCCTGCTTCCCTTGCTTCCCCTGCTTCCCTTGCTCCCCCTCCTCCCCCTACTCCCCCTGCTCCCTCTGCTCTCCAAAACTAGGGTCTACGCCAGCGTCGTCCATCCCGATTAATCAGGTTTTCCGCCTCTGTGGGTTCCCATGTTCCGGCTTCGTATTGGGGAATCGTGTCGGGGTCAGTGGGCGCTTCCCAAGCGGATAAGGCTGGGGTGATCACCCGCCATGCTTCTTCCACTTCATCTGCGCGGGTAAATAGCGTTTGATCTCCCAACATACAATCGAGTAATAATCGATTGTAGGCATCAGATGTTGCCATACCAAAGGATGAGCCATAGCTAAAATCCATATCCACGGTGCGAGTACGAAGCTGGGGACCCGGCATTTTCGCCTCAAATCGTAGGGAAATGCCTTCATTGGGTTGAATTCGCATGGTTAGCACGTTGGGAGTAGTTTGTTGGGCGGCGGATTGGAAAATCAGTAAGGGGACATCGCGAAACTGAATCGCAATCTCACTGATTTTCTTCGGTAACCGCTTCCCAGTTCGCAGGTAGAAGGGAACACCTTGCCAACGCCAGTTATCGATCATGAGTTTCATCGCCACGTAAGTAGGTGTGATCGACTTGGGATCAATGCCTTCTTCTTCTCGATAGCCTGGTACTGGCTCTCCTTTCATCCAGCCTGCCTTGTACTGACCGCGAACCGCTGAACATTCTAAATTATTAATATCGGCTAAATGTGTTGCCTGAACTACTTTTACTTTTTCAGTCCGGATACTATCTGCATCGAGGGAATTGGGTGGCTCCATTGCGGTTAAGCAAAAGAGTTGCATCAAATGGTTCTGCACCATATCCCGCAGCGCACCCGATGTTTCATAGTAACCTGCTCGATCTTCGACGCCCACGGTTTCGGCTACGGTAATCTGAACGTGATCCACAAACTGGCGATTCCACAGGGGTTCAAAGATGGCGTTAGCAAAGCGGAAGACTAGCAGGTTCTGAACGGTTTCTTTGCCCAAGTAGTGATCAATGCGATAAACCTGTTCCTCACGACACACTTGCTGCACGACGCGGTTGAGAATTTGCGCTGAACTCAAATCTCGACCAAAGGGTTTTTCAATCACCAGGCGATGCTTCATCGGATCATCCAGCATTCCGGCTGTTCCCAGTTGGCGGATAGCTTCAGGGAAAAACTTGGGTGCTACGGCGAGGTAAAATACTCGATTTCCCCGGGTTCCTCGTTTACCATCCAGTTCTGCCAAAAATGCTTTCAATTTCTGATAGCTTTCTGGTTTATCGATATTGCCGGGACAATAGAATAGCCCTTCGGCAAAATCATTCCATAAGTCTTCGGAGTGAATTCCGTCAGAAAACTCCTCAATCCCTTCCCGCATCTGTTCGCGAAAATAGTCATGACTCCATTCGCGACGAGCTACCCCAACAATCGTTATTTCTGCGGGAAGCCGTCGTTGGCGTTTAAGCTGATACAGGGAGGGAACTAGCTTACGTTGGGTCAGGTCTCCAGATGCACCAAAAATCACTAAGATCAGCGGTTCTGGACTCCGTTCCTGTTGTAAACCAACGCGCAGGGGATTTTCTGTAAATGTCACCATTTCGAGTTTTGAGTTGAGTGTAGAGACGCGCCATGGCGCGTCTTGGGTTTTGAGTGTGTAGGGGCAGGTTTTACTATATCTCGTTTCTAGACCTCACCCGGATGTGACTCAACCCGCCCCGACCAAGTTTATACCATGGGTTATTTGTTTACACGGCTCATCGGCAATTTCCCGTTTCACACGCTACCCCGGTGAGGGCGCAAGGCTTGCGCCCCTACAGTAGGGTATACCTCACGCCTTAAGGTATCGCTATACCGTTGCCAAGTCTTTGACTTTGCTATCCAGGGAGGACATTAAGGACTCAAAGGGCTTGACAAATTTGTCAATGCCTTCCTCAAGTAGTTCATCCATCACTTGATCCAGATCGATCGCGATATCGGGATCTTTGAGGTTTTCCATTAACTGATAGGCTTCTTGAACCCCGGTTTCAATTCGATTGTCCGGAGAACAGTGATCGGCACAGGCTTCGATAGTATTCGGTGGTAGGGTGTTGACAGTGTTTGGACCGATCAACTCATCCACGTACATGACATCGCTGTAGTCGGGATTTTTGGTGCTGGTACTTGCCCACAGAAGGCGTTGTACATTTGCACCTTTAGCAGATAAGGCTTTCCAGCGATCGCTTTGGATAATCTCTTTGAACTTCTGATAAGCGATTTTGGCATTGGCGATCGCGACTTTGCCTTTAACATCTTCCAGCTTTGCATCTTTCTCGATCCGGTCAACCCCAGCATGGAGTTTTTCGTCAATGCGATCGTCAATCTTACTGTCAATCCGGCTGAGGAAGAAACTGGCAACCGAGGCTATCTTGCTAATGTCTTCTCCTTTTTCTGCCCGTTTTTCTAAGCCTCGGATATACGCCCAAATGGTGTCCACGTAACTTTGTACCGAGAAGAGTAAGGTAACATTGACGTTAATCCCTTCACTAATCACTTGTTCAAACGCAGGTAAGCCTTCAGAAGTGCCGGGAATTTTAATCATTACATTTTCCCGACCAATCTCTTGGTAATACCGACGGGCTTCATTAATCGTGCTTTCGGTATCTTTGGCGATGGTAGGAGGAACTTCGATACTGACGTAACCATCAAGTCCATCCGTTTGGTCATAAATCGGCTTGAGAATATCACAAGCATTGCGAATATCGTCAAAGATTAGGGATTCATAAATCTCCTGCACCGATTTTTTTGCCTTAATCCCAGCTTCGATATCGGCGTCGTAAATGGCATTCCCAGCGATCGCTTTTTCAAAAATCGCTGGGTTGGAGGTAATCCCGTGAACGCCGCGACTTTCAATTAACTGCTTAAGTTCACCGGATTCGATAATAGTACGGCTAAGATTATCCATCCAGATACTCTGACCGTAATTGTTTTCGATTTGGAAGATAGGATTATTGGCTGTTGCTGTCATGCTTAAACTCCTAAGTTAGGGTATAGATTACTATTCGTCTGGATTCAAGGGCATGTCCCTGGGTAAAGGAACCCTGAATCATTCGTTACGATTGATACTAGGCTAAGAACGAGACGCGATCGCTTCTTTGGATTCTCGCGCTCGTTCTTGAATAAAGGACTCCACTAACGCCACATCCTCTTTACTCCCGATAACCAATGGTGTGCGCGTATGGAGTTTTTCTGGCACCACATCCATCAGGTTTTCGGTACCGGTACTGGCTCGACCCCCAGCTTGTTCTATTAAAAAGGCTAAGGGTGCGGTTTCATAGAGTAGACGCAGCTTCCCTTCCGGTTTTTTCACGGTACCGGGATAAATGAATACGCCCCCTTGACACAAGATGCGATGGAAGTCTCCCACTAAAGCTCCACTATAGCGAGCCGTATACCCTTCATGGCGATGGACGTAGCGAATATAGTCGCGAATCGATTCATCCCATTGCCAGAAGTTCCCTTCATTGACACTATAAACCGGTCCATGCTCCGGCACTTGCATGTTTTCCTGGGACAGAATAAACTCACCCAAGCTGGGATCAAGGGTAAACGCATGAACCCCCGTGCCAATGGAGTAAACCAGCATTGTACTCGGTCCATAGATCACGTATCCAGCCGCGATTTGTTGGTGTCCATCCTGCAACAGATCCGTGGCTTCGCCGTCCATATCTTCGCCTTGTTGCCGACGAATTGCAAAAATTGAGCCGATATTCAAGTTAATATCAACATTCGAGGAGCCGTCAATCGGATCATAGATCAGGGAATACCGACCAATCGGGCAGTTTTCGGGAATGTAGTAGGGTTTTTCCATTTCCTCGGATGCCAAGCGGCAAACGAGTCCACTTTGTTTAAACACCGAGATAAATACATCATTAGCATAAGCATCCATCTTTTTGACGGATTCGCCCTGCACATTCACATTCCCGGTAAATCCCAACGCACCTTCGACCAAATCAGCGCGACTCAACCGTCGGGAAATAATTTTGGCGGCTAAGGCTATACGATTCATTAAGGCACTGAGATCTTGGGCGTCAGCACTAAAACTCTTCAGTTGTTGCAGAACGTGACGGGATAGCGTGGTACAATCCCGATCCAGAGAATGCTCTTCCACTAGAGACCGCTCGACATCTGCCATATTCTTTCCTCCTTATCGGTCACGCTGTTGGTAAGCGAGGGTACATCGTCAAGAAGCCCTGATACCAATCCTGGCATGGTAGTCTTTTCCACTTTACTCCCTATCTTAGAGAGGCATTGACCAACAAGCGTCTCACTTTAGAGGAATTTTGACATCTTTTTCGGCTGGATGGGAGGGTTCAGTTGTTCAGATTGCATCGAAATGATGCTAAATTCAGGTTGCTTAAGGAGTGCGATCGCCGTAACGCCCGTTCGTTGGTAGTATTCGTAGGGTGCGTTAGGCGCATTGGAGGATTAACTTTGATTATCTCAATACATAAGCGCCGTAACGCACCATGTTGCGGTTCGGTATGGCAATATTTCGGTGCGTTAAGCTGCGCTAACGCACGATGGCGGCGTGGCACAGCTAACATTGTGGATTAGATTTGACCATTGAATCGGGCGCACGTCGGTGCGCCCCTACGGTTTCCGGTATCATGCCATGACGGTTTTGAAACTTAATTCCATTCACCTTGTAATGTAAACGCCGCCCAATAATAGGGGGATTTCCATTGGGTTTCCTGCTGCATTTGTAACTGCGTTTCCCGCAACGCTTGGGCAGGCTTTAACCCCTCATTCAACATTAACTGATAAAATCGAGTCATAAACTCCGCCGTTGCTGCATCATCCACATTCCACAAACTCACCACTAAACGCGGCGCACCTGCATACATAAACCCTCGCGTTAAACCCACTAATCCTTCGCCTCGAATTTCTTCTCCTAATCCCGTTTGACAAGCACTTAATACGACTAATTCCGCTGGCAGATTCAGGTTAAAGATATCATGGAGACGTAAGAAGCCACTTTTTGGATTCCCTTGTTTATCCACTAAGGATAACACCACACCCGATAATTCGGGCGCTTCACTATTGAGAATGCCGTGAGTGGCTAAATGAATAATTTGATAATTTCTCAGTTGCGGATTGTTGATAAAATCACGATTAGCCTCAAAATCAAACGCATTGGTTTGTGTCTCTGGTGACACTAAATTGAGAATCGCTTCGGCTTCAGTGCGAGTTCCGGGGAGGCGATTTAAGTTAATCTCGGACACGCGAATAGAACGGTTGAGTGAAGCTTGGTTTAAGTTGACTTTCATCTCTCGGCTGGGGACATTTTTGAGGCGGTTATCATTATCCGTGAAAACCGGGTCAGCCAGAATTGCTAATTGTTGGGGCGCTTCCTGGCGTCCGTTAATTTGGTCACGAATAATCCCTAAAGTGGAACTGGAGGGTAAGTTGACCAGTTCGTATTGATTGATTAGGGGGATAGGAGTATCGGTATCAGCAGTTTCGGGAGTGGCTAAAGCGGCAAAAGGAATGTATTGTAATGCCCCATCTGCAACAACGACGATGCGTTTTTTGGTTAATTGTTCAGCCACTTGTCCGAAGAGGAGTTCACTCAGTTGTGCTACGGAATTTAAATTATCACGGGGGACAACTTTAGCAATGCCTCTGGGATTACCAATTTCATAACCGGGAATTTGTAAGAGGCGATAAAATCGGCGGGCTAGGGTTTCGATTTCGTCTCTGGGAGGGAGTTGATAACTGGTAAAGCTATCTTTGGTTACTGCCCACAGATAACTATTGTCTCTTCCCAAGGAATACTGTAATAGAAGAGTGTCTTCATCCAGAATCTGTTGTTGAACTTGTTCTAAGGTGAGGGGTTGGGGATATTTCAGCGCGGCATACTTAGGACTTGTCGCCCGGATTTGGTCTTGCAGTTGTTGATAGTCCTCTAAAAGTTGTTGCCGTTGTTGTTCAATGGCGGTTTTCTGGGCTGGGGTGGATGCAGGATTGCTATATATTTCAATCCGTTGTTTTTCCGTTGCATCAAGTTTAGCGTTTAAGGTTTGTTCTTGTTGCAGTAAGTCAGGATCTACACCTTCTCGAATATTGGCATTGGCTTCGGTGAGTAATTCTAATAGAGTTCTGGCGCGAGAACGTTCACTGATGTGAAAGGCTAGTTTATCGTAGCCTTGATTAGGATTTTGTTGATGCAGTTGCATCAGCAGGTCGATGTAGAATTGGTAATAATGTTGTACAGTTGCAAAATAGGTTTGACGTAATTCTGGACTAGCTACTTTAGTCCGCAAGTCTTCGATAATCTCAATCGAAGCTTGCATTTGAATCAACGCTTGTTGGAAATTGCCTCGACTTCTTTCTGCGTAGGCGATATTGGAGAGAGTTGTTGCTTTAAGGGCGCGATCTTCTACAGCCTGGGATAAAGGTAAAGCCTGTTGGTAGTACTCTAATGCCTGTTGTTTTTCTCCTAAGGCATGATAGACAGTACCAATATTAGAGAGGGTTGCTGCTTCTTGGGCGCGATCGCCCACAGCCTGAGATAAGGGTAAAGCTTGTTGGTAGTACTCTAATGCCTGTTGTTTTTCTCCTAACTCACGATAAACAACACCAATATTAGTCAAGATTGTTGCTTCTCCGGCGCGATCGCCCACCGCCTGGATTAAGGGTAAAGCCTGTTGGTAGTACTCTAATGCCTGTTGTTTTTCTCCTAAGGCATGATAGACAGCACCAATATTAGTCAAGGTTGTTGCTTCCTTGGCGCGATCGCCCACAGCCTGGGATAAGAGTAAAGCCTGTTGGTAGTACTCTAATGCCTGTTGTTTTTCTCCTAACTCACGATAGACCAAACCAATATTAGAGAGGGTGGCTGCTTCCCCGGCGCGATCACCTACAGCCTGAAATAGGGATAAAGCCTGTTGGTAATACTCTAATGCCTGTTGTTTTTCCCCTAAGTTATCATAGATATCACCAATATTATTCAGGGTTATTGCTTCCCCTTCACGATTGCCCACAGCCTGGGATAAGAGTAAAGCCTGTTGGTAGTACTCTAATGCCTGTTGTTTTTCTCCTAAGTCGGAATAAACAAGACCAATATTATTCAGAGTGGCTGCTTCTCCTTCGCGATTGCTTACAGCCTGGAATAAGGGTAAAGCCTGTTGGAAGTACTCTAATGCCCGTTGTTTTTCTCCTAAATCAGAATAGACATCACCAATATTATTCAGGGTTGTTGCTTCCCTGGCGCGATCGCCCACAGCCTGAGATAAGGGTAAAGCCTGTTGGTAGTACTCTAATGCCTGTTGTTTTTCTCCTAAGTCATCATAGACACTACCAATATTATTCAGGGTGACTGCTTCAAGGGCGCGATCTTCGAGTTTTCGATAAAGAGGTAAGGCTTGATTATAATAATCCAGCGCTTTTTGCTTGAATCCTAGTGAATCATGAGTGCTACCCAGTGCCAGATTAATAAAAGCCTCTTTTGATTGATCTCCCACCTCACGCCACAGAGGAAGCGCTGTTTGCCATTTTTCGATCGCTTGTTGCAGTGATTCGGCTGTCCTTTGTCGAAACAGTTGCAATCCCTCTTCATACAGTCTTTCGGCTTCAGCGCGTTTGTCGGTTTGGGCGATCCTTATCGGCGCTATCTCTCCAGCGCGTTTTGGTAGGGACAACACCTGATCTTGTTCCACAGCTACAATAAAAACGCTGCTGAAGATGGTGATTACAGCATGGCAGGAATAAACCAACCATTGCCAAGAGGTTGGCTTGAGAAAATAGGTTTGACGTTTTTCTGTTGGCTGTTGTTGTTGGTAATGCATCCGTTTACCTTCAGTTTAAGATCGAGTTTTGAGACATTTGCCCCTTACCACCCTTTATGTCTGGACAGGTTGAGGTTATGCAATTATGTAGAGACTCCTCATGCTACGTCTCTCATTGTCCCCATTTTCACCTACCCAAGGATTTATCCCTACCTAGCAAACCGTTCTAATAATTCCTGACGAGAACGAGTCAACAGCAAAGGAGTCAACTCTTGATGGGGTAACTCTAACATGGATGCGATTTTGTCGGCTAATTCCTGATCAACTTCACCAAACCGCACTCTCAGCAGGTTCTCCACTTTTTCTCGCCCTTCTTCGCCTAATCTCAAATCTTGCCCAGAACTCTCACCAAACCACAGTAATAACTCTTCGGGGGAAAAGTTCAACAGTAGACGAGTCAACACATCTGGCGGTAACTGTAATATCGGTGAGATGATCGCTTCTAATTCTTCATCCAGTTCCCCAAACCTTACTCTGAGAAAGTTTTCCACCATTTGCCGCCGTTCTTCCAGCCTGCCTTCTTGTCTGCCTTCTTGTCTGCCTTCTGATACAGCCTCTTCCCGCCATTTAAAATACGCTGGTGATAAGTTCATGATCAACTCCCGATCTGCATTACTTAACGTTTCACTACTGCCCACATTGATGCGCCAATTGGCTAGTATTTCCAGGATATTGCGCCGGAATGGGTTCTCTTGGGGTAATCCGACTAACTCATCAATTGCCTGTTGCTGCGTTCTCCTTTTTCCTAATACTCTTAACCAAAGTGTATCTTGACTTACGGGTAATTGGTTGATCGACACCAGTACGGTTCTCTGAAACTCCGGTAAGAAGTAAACCCCTTCTCCCCAATTCTCCTCCTGATTCAACTTGGCACCAAACCCGTTGAGTAACCGTTGAGAACAAGAGGGGGACAGAATCCATAAACGGGGTGACTCATCTTCTGATAGAGAACGTCTCTCCCGTCGCGCCTTGCGTAAAAGTTCAGCTTCCACAGAATACAATTTCAACATGCAACTTCGCACTTCTACTGGGGTAGGAGCATTGCGAAACGGTTCAAATAAACAAGTGGTTGCTGCCATTTTACTTAGTAATCCTAGAGTCTCGGATTCTGGGGAGGGTGAAGGCGCAGGTACAAACCAAACATCAACCTGGCGAACTTCGCTGAGTACATCGCGGCTGGTTTCTACTGTACCCAGAGGTGCTAATAATTCTTCCAGATACTGTTTGGCAAATTGGTCGTGGGGTTGTCGTGTCATTGGTCATTTTTTGTAAATCACTCTCAAATCCTTACTGTTCCCTGTTGCCTGTTGCCTGTTGCCTAATCTCCACGGTTAACTTTAATTGTGTCCATTTACTTAGTGCTATATGTGCGATCGCATCAGAGAATTTCTGAGCAACATTCACGTCAACTCATCTTATCGGAGGAAGGGAACACGATGAAATTCAAATTAATAAACCCCAATTCCTAATTCATTGGTTGTTTTTATCACCCCTAAAACTACTCTGATTACTCCTCACCAGAACAAATGACAGCAAAGGCATCAACGCTTGAGGCGGTAAGCGTAAAATCGGTGCGATCGCGCTAGTTGACAACGTTTCCAGTCAGGCTGGCATCCCGCATCCCACCCTTGTTGCCATCCCTTGAGACCGGAATACTCGAAAATTGCCTTATCAAAAAAATACTAGATAGTATAACCTATTCTCATACGTCTATCTTACGAACTGCTATGCCTCCTCGTTGGTCCCGCAAACCTGATCGTCGCGATGCGGCGTATCGACGCCTAGATGACCGAATGAACTTTGCTGTCCATGTCGCTGTGTTTGCGGCGTGTAATTCGGGTCTATGGTTCGTCCGTACTATCCAGTATGCCAATTGGACTTGGACGTATTGGGTAACGGGTATCTGGGGATTAATCTTAGTCGGACACGCCGTCTATATCTTTGCGATCGCGGATTATACTCCTTTACCGGGTCAAGATAATTCGGCTAACTCTGCTCAAGGATAAACTGAGAATGTCCAGTTCGTCCTACTCAATTTATTATGGCTAACCCGAATACCAGCGAAGCGATCGAAACCTTGGCGGCTGAAATTGGTGAGAATATATACATCGATGTTGCCAAATGGCATCTTTACTTACAGGATGCCCATTTACACACCCCTTTAGCTGAACGCCTCTATCCCCTGCTGACAGAGGATAACCTCTCCGAAGACCAAGTGGTGCAAATCTTGCAAAGTATTCCGATTAAACTGGGGGGTGGCAAACGGGAAGTTCCCCTAGCGGATTTACTACCGATGCAGTGTCAGGTTAATCTGCTGGATTTACTCGAAGAGTTTCAACGCAAAATGTAACTAGCAAAACAATTGATCGCTCAATACGAGGTGTCATTAGTTCCGCAATGAGAACTAATGACCATTTTTTTATCAAAATTCTACCTGAAAAAGATACTCAATGACCATCTGGTGTATCCTTTTAACCGTTAGCGATCGCCTATCTCACTGTCACACTCTGTCTTGTTCCCTATTGGTGTGTTGACTCAGAACACCCCACCGTGACTGACTCAGCTAAGAGTTGCCACCGTCCACTATGGATCAGCATTGGATTAAATTAAGTTATGAGCGCGATACGTATCTGATTGATCTCAATCGTATCAGCACCTTTGTTTGGGCGAAGAACGGTCGGTTGATAGTTTGGTTACCGGATGGTAAGGTGCGACTCATTATCCATCCTAAAACCAATCCAGACGCTTATCAAGAAATTTTAGACTATGTGCAAAAGACAGTTGGTCAACCTATTGGTTGTCAGTTATCCGCTAAACGTGAAACGTGAGTATTACTTAGGGATTGCTGAATAAATATTGTGGTGAGGATAGGGAACAGAACACAGGGGACTGCCAACCCCACTTAGAATTGATTGGTCAGGCAAGAAACTGTTTAATCGTTCTGGCTAAATGTTGCTGTAGTCTACAATCTGTAGAAGGAATTGGAGTCAAATAGAATAGCGCTCCAGAGAAAAGAACCAACCTGAGCCGATATAACTTAAGCCCGAATAGGTTAAGCTGTTCAACTTGTACCTCAGTCACCTGGTCAATTGGACGGCGGATCACCTTGCTTCCTAACCAACCTTGTTGCTTAAACATTACCAAATTGCTCTGTTTGTCGAATTGGCACGCCTTCACTGGACTGCCGAACATCATCCCATTCGCTAACCCAATACAAACCAATCCGAACCAATCAATCGATGAATTAGAAGAAAGAAAAATCAGCAATCCGATCGCGGCTGTTAAGCCACTCAATATCCAAACCCCAATTGGGCGTTCTTTCAGCGTCAGTAATGTCACCGTTTGTTGAACGACTTTCATGTCATGTTTTTAGTTTAGATGTGGCACTCATGAGGGTAGAGATAGGGAACAGTGAACACCTCGACTTCGCTCGGTGTGTCACAGGGAACAGGGAACAGGGAATAAAAAGCCTGCCCTGAACCTAGCAAAAGCATCAATTGTAGGGGCGGGTTTAGGAACTAACGCTAGCTTAATCACCAATAACGGCTAAACAAAACCCGCCCTTATTCATGCGTCAAAAAAGGAGGTATTTTGTATAAGTAGGTTAGTGGAAATCAACTCAAATATATTAAGTTATGTAAATAGATTTCAAACCCTTACAAATGACAAATGACAAATGACAAATGACAAATGACGTAGCTTGCTTCTCAAGGAAGCGAGTATGACGAATGATGCCGCCCCTATCGAGGAGTCGGTAAGCTTTACAAAACGTCAAAATTGCTCATTCAGGCAAATCTGCCTTCAAAATGGTTTGAGTACAGCAACAGATTACAACTACAAACGATGCCTGAATCAACGATTGAATCAGTTCTGCAAGAAAAACGCCTATTCCAACCCCCGGCTGAATTTTCCCAGACTGCCCACATTCAGAGTCTGGAGGACTATCAGCGCCTCTATGACAAGGCAAAAGCTGACCCGTTAAAATTTTGGGCGGAGTTAGCCGAACAAGAGTTGCACTGGTTCCAGAAATGGGATACAGTCCTCGATTGGCAACCTCCCTTCGCTAAATGGTTTGTCGGAGGCAAAACGAATATTGCCTACAATTGTCTAGACCGACACCTAACCACCTGGCGACGGAATAAAGCCGCTTTGATTTGGGAAGGAGAACCAGGGGATTCTCGCACCCTCACCTATGCCCAACTGCACCGGGAAGTTTGCCAGTTTGCTAATGTCCTCAAGCAATTAGGCGTGAAAAAAGGCGATCGCGTGGGGATTTATATGCCCATGATTCCAGAAGCCGCGATCGCCATGTTAGCTTGTGCCAGGATTGGTGCGCCGCATACAGTGGTATTTGGCGGGTTTAGTTCCGAAGCGTTAAAAGACCGATTAGTAGACGCCCAAGCGAAAGTAGTCGTCACCGCTGATGGCGGCTGGCGTAAAGATAAGATTGTTCCCCTGAAACCCGAAGTCGATAAAGCCCTCGCCAATAACGGCGCCCCCACGGTAGAAAACGTTCTCGTGGTTCAACGTACCCAGCAGAAAATCCAGATGGAACCGGGGCGCGATCATTGGTGGCATGATTTACAAGCCGGGGTATCAGGGAATTGTCCCGCTGAACCCATGGATAGTGAGGATATGCTGTTCATTCTCTACACCTCTGGCACAACCGGGAAACCCAAAGGCGTTGTTCACACTACCGCTGGCTATAACCTTTACACCCATATCACCCTGAAATGGACGTTTGATCTTAAAGACACTGATGTTTACTGGTGTACCGCTGACGTGGGTTGGATTACGGGTCACAGTTACATTGTTTATGGTCCGCTGTCCAATGGTGCCACTACCGTCATGTATGAAGGCGCACCTCGTCCCTCGAATCCAGGCTGTTTGTGGGATATGGTGGAAAAATATGGCGTCACTATTTTCTATACCGCACCCACGGCAATTCGGGCATTAATTAAGATGGGCGAACACCATCCCAAAGCCCGCGACTTGTCATCTTTACGAATTTTGGGAACCGTCGGTGAACCGATTAATCCAGAAGCCTGGATGTGGTATCACCGAATTATTGGCGGACAACGTTGTCCAATTGTCGATACCTGGTGGCAAACAGAAACCGGGGGATTTATGATTACGCCCCTACCCGGTGCGATTCCCACCAAACCGGGTTCAGCTACGTTACCGTTTCCAGGTATTCTGGCAGATATTGTCGATTTAGAAGGCAATCCGGTTTCCGCTAATCAGGGAGGATATCTGGTGATTAAGCACCCGTGGCCCGGAATGATGCGAACCGTTTATGGTGATCCGGATCGCTTCCGCCGCACCTATTGGGAACATATTGCACCCAAAGACGGGCAGTATCTCTACTTTGCTGGAGATGGTGCGCGTCGAGATGAAGATGGCTATTTCTGGGTGATGGGGCGTGTAGATGATGTGATTAATACCTCTGGACATCGCCTAGGTACTATGGAAATTGAATCGGCGTTAGTCTCCCATCCCGCCGTAGCAGAAGCGGCTGTGGTTGGACAACCGGATGAGGTGAAAGGGGAAAATGTTTTTGCCTTTGTCATGTTGGAGAATGACTACAGTCCAACGGAGGAATTGGCAAACGAACTCAAGGCACATGTAGTTAACGAAATTGGTGCCATTGCCCGTCCCGGTGAGATTCGCTTTACAGAGGGAATGCCCAAAACGCGATCGGGTAAAATTATGCGGCGTTTGTTGCGGAATTTAGCAGCCGGTCAGGAAGTGGCTGGAGATACGTCTACATTGGAAGATCGCAGCGTATTAGATAAATTAAGAGGCGGCGCTTAAAACGTTGCCGGAATGGATGCCTCCATTCTTCCGGCATCCCGCTATCCCTGCTCGGCTGACTTCGTTGAAGCCGAGGACTCTCGCGAACACGTTGAATCGGGCGCAAGTCTTTGCGCCCCTACGGTTTCGGGGCGTAATTCTAATTCATCCAATCAAATAAGGTGTGCCACGCCACTACAACTCAATTCTTGCACCTGACAAGAGCAATTGGAAATCGCGGAAATCAACAGGCTTCTTCGGTTTCCGGTTCACAAACTGGTACTGAATTGTCTCCAGTGGGTTCTTTTGTTTCAGGTTTAGCGTTTTGGGGATTTGACTGTTCAGATGACGGCGGGGTTTCCTGATTCGTATCCCCTTGATTTTTACGTTGGGTGGCTTTGCGAACTAAGTCATTCAACTTTTCTCGCCAATAGCGCTGTTCCGGAAAATCGCTGTCTGCGGCATAAATGATCACATCAACATAGCGACCTTCATTGTAGGCTTGCTGAATCTTATCGAATTTGGTTTTTGCTTCTGACCATTCCTTTTGCCAGGTCTCGATTTTCTTTTGAGCATCCTCAAAGGCTGGACTACTGGGGAGAACCGATTGAGCCGCCGCGATCGCTTTATCTAAGTTACCCTGTTGATACTCTTCTGCCGCTTCTGTCAAGACCTCTGCCCCATTATCTTTGGGCTGAACGGGGGATTTTTCCGGCGTTGGGGTTGGTTCTGGGCTGGGACTGGGTTTTGTCTCAACTGGGGTGGGACTCGGTTGAGTTTCTACTGGGGTAGGGCTAGCGGGTTGTTCCGCAATGGTATCTACGGTAGAACAATCGACATACTTGCCAAAAACCCACCCTGCTTTAGGTGAACGAATTTCCACCCAATCCCCTTGCTTAGTTCCCGTTAAGGTTAACTTTGTGCCTTTATTAACTGTGCCAACAATCGCTGCGTTGGGATTTGAGCGCACGTTCAAGCCTTGAGCCGTTACTGTACAAGTCCCTCGTGCCATTCCACCGGACATCCCCTGACGAATGCCATACGCCATGCCTGCGGCTGCCATAGCCACGGCTAAACCCACACCAATGATTAATGGTGCGCGATTCGGTTCAGATGCAGGTTCGGGTTCAGGGGGCGGAGGAGGAGTCGGAGGAGTTGGTCTTCGAGGGGGTGCGGCGGGGGAAACTGCCAGGGTGCCCTGTTGGGATAGGGGCTGGGGGTGAGGGGTTGGTTGAGACGGTGAAACAGACTGACCCGAAGAAGCGGTGATGAGCGATCGCACGGCTTGTAACGCTTCTCCGACTGACTGGTAGCGGTCTTTGAAATGATAGCGTACCATCCGGGTCAAAATATGTTTTAGCCCTGGACTCACAGGGGCAAGATGTTGCCAGATCAGTTCGCCCGTATTTAAATCTTCTTGTAATTCAGCAGGCATACGACCTGTAATGGCTTGGATAGCGATAATTCCTAAAGCGTAAATATCGCTGGTGGGACGCGGTTGACCCAAAGCCTGTTCACTGGACATATAACCCGGAGTCCCTACTGCCACCGTATTGCTCATTTGCCCCTGAGGACTTGCCAATTGAGTCCGGATTTGCTTCACCGCCCCAAAGTCTAATAAGACTAACTTTTTATCTAAATTCCGTCGAATCAGGTTATCTGGCTTAATATCCCGGTGAATGACGCCGTGGTTGTGAACAAAGTCTAAAAGCTCTAAGAGTTCTTGCAGCAGGTCAACAACTCGCGTCTGATCCCACGGTTGACCGGGTATCAACTCTTTGCTGAGGGGATGCCCTTCGATATATTCCTGAACCAGATAAAATTCTTGGTCTTCTTCAAAGTAGGCAAGCAGGCGTGGGATTTGGTCGTGATTGCCCAGCACCTCTAGGGTTTCCGCTTCGCTGTTGAACAGGCGTCGGGCGGTTTCTAAGAAATTGGGGTCACGATTTGCTGGCTGAAGGTGTTTGACCACACAAATCGGGCTACCTGGACGACGGGTATCTTGTGCCAGGTAGGTGCGACCAAATCCTCCTGCACCGAGGACTTGGTTGACTTGGTAACGACCATCCAGTAACTTGCCTAACATAAAAGTGATGCGCCTCAACGTTCACATTGTTAATAGTTACATACACTGACGGGACATGTGTGCCAGGATTGTGCCAATTTAGGTTTTGCTCTCATAAGTAGGTAGGGACAGTTAAAGTTAACGGTGGTGATCGTCATTCGTCATTCGTCATACTCGCTACCCTTGAGAAGCAAGCTACGTCCTTTGTAAGGGTTTGGGGACTATTTACTTAATTCAGTAGGGTGGGCATTGCCCACCAGCCTTAATGAGCGTGACATTCATCCTAACCGTTGTAGCAACAGCTATATATCTATGCATTGAATACATAATCCTTACTCTCCGATGAGTTAAAGATTCTTATTATGAAACAGTAGCCGCCTAGAGATGGGGGATAGCCGCGAATTAATATGAACACAGTCGATTATCTCCGGATTAGCCTAATTGACCGTTGCAACTTCCGCTGTCACTACTGTATGCCGGAAGGGTCAGAACTTGACTATATCCTGCAACAGGAACTCCTCACCCATGAGGAACTGCTGACGCTATTGAAAGAAGTTTTTATCCCAGTCGGGTTTAAAAAGTTTCGCCTGACAGGTGGAGAACCGCTACTGCGTCCAGGGGTAGTGGACTTGGTGAGAGAAATTGCCGCCCTGGATCAAACCGAAGATTTAGCCATGACGACGAATGCCTTTTTACTCGCAGGCATGGCACAAGACTTGTATGATGCGGGATTGCGGCGGATTAATATTAGCTTAGATTCCCTCAATCCTGACACCTTTGACAAAATTATCGGGAATCGCGGACGATCGCGCTGGCAACAAACCTGGAACGGAATTCAAGCCGCACATCGGGTAGGGTTTGATCCCCTGAAATTGAATATCGTCGTGATTCCTGGGGTGAATGATGCAGAAGTGCTGGATTTAGCTGCCCTTACCCTGGATCGCCATTGGCACATTCGTTTTATTGAGTTTATGCCCATTGGCAATCCTGAATTATTTAGCGATCGCGCCTGGATTCCTTCTGAGGAACTCCGCCAGCAAATCCGCGATCGCTGGGGCTTAGTTGAGTCGAATGTGCGCGGGAATGGACCGGCTGACGTCTTCCAGATTCCCGATGCTTTAGGGACTCTCGGCTTTATCAGTCAAATGTCCGAATGTTTTTGCGATCGCTGTAACCGGATGCGCCTATCTGCCGATGGCTGGTTGCGTCCCTGTTTACTCAATGAAACGGGTCAGATTGACTTAAAAAGCGCTCTCCGCAGCGGCGTTGATCTCGCCCAATTGAGAGCGCGAGTGCAGCAGTTACTCGCGATTAAACCAGATATCAACTTTAAGCAGCGAGACTCTGGTACTGATGGTTACTACACTCGCACCATGTCCCAAATTGGTGGATAGTCATTTGTCATTTGTCATTTGTCATTCGTTCTTTGTCATTTGCTGTTTGTCCAGCAATCCCCAACTCCAACGAAGTAAGTTGGGGTTATTGAATCGTTTTTTCCAGTACCCAATATGACAAACTTGTTTTACCGATGGACTCATGAACCATCAACCAATGACCAATGACCAATGACCAATGACCAATGACCAATGACCAATGACCAATGACCAATGACCAATGACCAATGACCAATGACCAATGACCAATGACCAATGACCAATGACCAATGACCAATGACCAATCTACGCTTTCCGTGAATAGAACTCAACCACCAGCAGTTCGTTAATTTGCAGAGCAACCCACTCACGCTCAATCACACCATTGACCTTACCCGTGAATGTTTTCTTGTCAAACTCTAAATGGCTCGGTAGATTTGCCAATCCGGGGTATTCCAGATTTTTTTCCACCAAACGCCGAGAACGATCATTATCTTTAACCATGATCACATCACCGGGACGGCATTGATAGCTAGCGATATTTACTTCCCTACCATTGACCATCACATGACCATGATTCACAAGTTGACGCGCACCCGGAATAGTACCTGCCATGCCTAACCGAAATACGGTGTTATCCAGTCGCATTTCTAGCAGTTCTAGCAAGGCTTGACCCGTGGAACCCGTTGCCCGACGTGCTTTGCGAACATAGCGAAGCAATTGCTTTTCCGTGACTCCGTAGTTGTAGCGGAGTTTCTGTTTTTCTTCCAATCGAATCGCATATTCTGACCGCTTCCGGCGAGCTTGACCATGTTGACCGGGTGGATATGAACGACGGGGAGATTTGCGAGTCAAACCGGGTAGATCGCCTAGACGACGGACAACCCGCAGGCGCGGACCTCGATATCGCGACATAGAACTTCCTTGTGTACCTAACTAATTTTTTACCCAAATACTTTATAGTACAACTGACGAATGACAAATGACAAATGACGAATGACAAATGACGAATGACAAATGACGAAGGACAAAGGATTATCCCGATACTTGATGCTTTACAAGCCTGTGCTGGAAGCCCCCACGCGCCGTTCTACGCCCCAGGTCACAAGCGAGGAAAGGGTATATCTGACAGACTGGCGAACCTATGGGGAAAATCAGTCTTTGAGCATGATCTCCCCGAATTACCAGATTTTGATAGCTTATTTGCCCCTTCAGGAGGGATTCAAGAGGCGCAAGCGTTAGCAGCGGAGGCGTTTGATGCCGATAAAACCTGGTTTCTGGTAAATGGCTCAACCTGTGGCGTAATCGCGGCAATTTTAGCCACTTGCGGTACAGGAGATAAGCTGATTTTGCCTCGGAATAGTCATCAATCCGCGATCGCAGGTTTGGTTCTTTCTGGTGCGAGTCCGATTTTTATTACCCCAGAATCCGATCCCTCTGGTGATTTGGCACACAGTATTACCCCAGACGCCGTTAGCCAAGCGCTCAAGCAACATCCGGATGCTAAGGCGGTGATGCTACTGTATCCGACCTATCATGGCGTGTGCGGCGATATTCAGGCGATTGCCCAACGGGTACATCATTACAATATTCCTTTGCTGGTTGATGAGGCACACGGGGCGCACCTGACCTTTCACCCGGATTTGCCGCCAAGTGCAATGTCAGCTGGGGCTGATTTAACCATACAGTCCACCCATAAGGTTTTGACGGCGATGACCCAAGCCTCAATGCTGCACATTAAAGGTCATCGCCTTGATCCGGAACGATTGAGTCAAGCTTTACAGCTTGTCCAGTCTACCAGTCCCAGCGCCCTCCTCTTAGCCTCTCTAGACGCCGCACGACAACAAATGATGTTGTATGGGAAAACGCTGATTAGCCGCACTCTAAGACTGGCTGAGGCGGCGAGGGAACAGATTCAGCAAATTCCAGGATTATCGGTGTTAGATGCCACAAATACTCCGGGCTGTTTTACCCTAGATCCGACCCGGTTGACGGTGAGAGTCACAGAGTTAGGGTTGAGTGGGTTTGCAGCCGATGAAATTTTTTGTGAGCAGTTGGGTGTAATTGCCGAGTTGCCGACATTCCAACATCTGACGTTTATTCTGAGTTTAGGAAACACGGCGGAAGATATTCAGCCATTAGTCCAAGCCTTTACCGACTTACAACAGCGCTATTCTCGTCCTGATGCTTCCTTTAGGCAAAATTTATACCAACCGGGAATGACATCAGGATTAATCCTGGAACCATCCATGTCTCCTCGCGATGCCTTTTTTGCCCCGAAAGAACGGTTGACTCTAGACCAAAGTGTTGGTCACATTAGTGCTGAATGGATTTGTCCCTATCCTCCGGGGATTCCCGTTTTAATACCAGGATGTGCGATCGCGTCAACTACAGTGGATTATCTGCGACAGGTTCAGCACTTGGGCGGCTATATTACTGGGTGTAGTGACCCTAGCTTAAACAGCGTCAACGTTGTTATACAGTAAGGACTAATGACCAAGGACGAACAGAATGTCTTCTCCCCTGTGGAACTATACCACTCCTGGTATTCCCGATGATTTATTCGAGCGCTTGCCTGGTATTCCGCTGAGTAAGCGAGAAGTAAGGTTACTGATTATTTCCGCATTGCGCCTAGAATCCCATTCCTTGCTCTGGGATATCGGTGCAGGGACAGGTACGATTGCCGTAGAAACCGGATTACTTTCTCCTCACGGTAAAATTGTGGCGGTAGAACGGGATGAAGAGGTGGCGAACCTGATTCGACGCAACTGCTCCCGCTTCGGTGTTGAGAATGTTGACGTTATCGAAGGATCTGCACCTGAATGTCTCCAAGATCTACCGGGAAAACCCCATAGAGCCTGTATTGAGGGAGGACGCCCGATTAAAGAAATTCTTAAGGCAGTCTGGCATTACTTAGAACCCCAAGGTCGGATTGTTGCCACAGCTAGTAATTTAGAGAGTCTTTATACCCTCTCCGAAGGATTGGCTGAGTTACAAGCCCGTAATATCGAGGTTGTGCAATCCTCAATCAATCGCTTGGAAACCCGAGGGACTCATCAAATCTTTGCCGCTGTGAATCCTATGTTTATCCTCAGTGGGGAGAAGCTGGATTCTTGACATCCTCACCGTCCTTGTAGGCGGTGATTCCCCACCAGTTAGTACGGGTTTGGTAACCAAACCCCTGCTACCCATCCTCAAATTGACTAACGGCGAATGCTGCCCGATTGTTAATCTTAATGTAATAGTTTTATTCAGACAGTTAATTTCGACTGTCTTGTGTCAAATAAAGTTCTATGCCCTGGTCTCGGATTTTTAGTGGAATTGTAGCGATTACCCTAGCGATGGGGATGATTGTGGCTGGAGGATGGTATTTTACCCTCGGTCTCTGTGTCATCGTCTATTTGGGTCAACTGGAATATTTTCAACTGGTTCAGGCAAAAGGAATTGCGCCTGCGGCTAAAACCACGTTAGTTGTGAGTCAACTTTTATTGGTGACAGCCGCCCTTAACTCTAATCTGACGGATGCCGCCTTTCCCATTGCTGGAACCCTGATTTGTTTTTACCTGCTCTTTCAACCCAAGATGGCAACGATTGCGGATATTGCCGCTTCGATTTTGGGATTACTCTATGGCGGTTATCTGCCTAGCTACTGGATACGATTGCGCGTTGGTTTAGATGGAGGGGTTTCATTACCCTTGAATGCTACAGCGAGCCTCAATAGTTTCTCGTTCAATGACTCTTGGCTTCACCCTTGGACTAATCTAACGATTCTGTCCCAAGGCTTAACCGTAACTCTACTCGCGTTTGCCTGTATTTGGGCAGCCGATATTGGTGCGTATAGTTTTGGCAAGTTTTTTGGTCGCACTCCCTTATCGAATATTAGTCCTAAAAAGACAGTAGAAGGGGCAATTTTTGGAATTTGTGGCAGTGGGGCAGTTGCTATGCTTGGGGCTTGGTATCTGCAATGGTCAAACTGGCAACTCAGTGGATTTGTTTTCGGTACGTTAATTGGAGTGGCTAGCCTTTTGGGAGATTTAACCGAATCAATGATGAAACGAGATGCTGGGGTCAAGGATTCAGGACAATTAATTCCAGGTCATGGCGGTATTTTAGACCGCACAGACAGCTACGTTTTTACTGCTCCATTAGTTTACTATTTCATTACACTTTTGCTGCCTCTTTTACCACCTTTTAGTTAGGGCTTGCTGAATAAGTCTTGTGGTGAGGGTAGGGAACAGGGAACAGCTTCCCCCCAGTAATTGGACTCTTGGGCGGGTTTTGTTGATAAGTTATCATCTGATGAGCTTACCTAAGTAACTCTTACCCGCCCCAATACCATAAAACGAATTAATTCGGCAATTAGTTGTCCTCAGAAGCTTCCTCAAGTTGGGTGAGAGTATAATGGGCAATAGCCAAACTTAAGCGCACCTGCTCAATGGGTGATAATTCAGACCATTCGACTGAGCCAATAGTGCCAAAGTCTTGATTACCTCGCATGGCGTAAGCCCACGGACGTGCAAAAACGAATAAATCATCTTCCGTCCAGTTGGGTAATAAGGGTCTAACGCATAAAACAAGCTGATCGGCAAGTGATATATTCATGGATAACGCTTGTTGAGCTTGATTGGCGATCGCGTCCAACCAAGACGACGGCACCCCAGAAAATCGTTCAGCCAATGACCGCTTTAGCGAGGCGGAACCGGAAGAATCTGAGGGCGTTAGCGATGTCCAGCACTGGTGCAAGCGATTGAATAGGGTTTGTGATCCCGATGTAATTTCTGCCTCGGTTTGACAAGCATCTAGAGAAAATCCCGCTTCCAGATCTGCCAAATAGTCTTGGGCTTCAGGTTCAGCGGGATTCCAGGGATAACAATCGTCTTCAGTTTGCCAGAGTGCCTCCAGGAGTTCTCCTTGGGCTTGACTCAAAGCATCCTGATAATTTTGGTATGGTTTATGTTGACTGGTCATAATACCCCTTATGTGATCGTTGGTGGTGATGAAAATTGATAGGAATAGCTACATCAGCACTCTCGAAGGTTCCGTAATCATTCCGAAAATAAAGGTTAGTGCCAATAATTGGCAGAACTCTAGAACCATTGAATTGAGCTATGTTCCTCGCGACTCAATTCTCTCTGAGTCTAAGATTTGTTAAATTTTTGGCTTAAAGGTTTTCAATAATAAACTCCAGGGTTTGACTCTGAGTACTGCCAAATTTTAACTGACTACCCGACTCCAATGGCACTTCCTGATGGTGGATTTTATGCCACCCATCTGCTCGTAAAATATGAGTGCCGTTGCGAGAAAAATCACGCAGGAAGTAAGTCGGGATTTGTCCGGGATGAGTGAAGGTATCGCGACAGATAATTTCTGCATGTTTATAGCTCACCCACATTTCCTCATCCAAAACCAAATCATTCTCCTGCCCGCGTCCCACCCGCATCAGTGCGCCGCGAATTCGCCAAACTTTACCCATCGAGTTTAAGGAGCGTAAGCAAGCGGTGGGCGTTTGTTCGCCATTCCAGTTGCTCGGCATAGGCGGAAGCTCAGTAATCCCTTCTTCTAAGAAAGCAATTAACTGTCCTTGAAACTCCGGATGCATATACAGCACAGGTAACGTCCAAGCTGGTTGGTTGAACTTATAAAGCGTGAGCAATTGTTGTCTGGCAACAGCGACAGCTTGGTCAATCGGCATCCGGGCAGCTAGGGCTTGGGCAAGACTTTGGATAAAACTCAAGGCTTCGTGATCCGCGATCGAGTCACGCATACCCAAAACAGCGGGGACACCATGTTGAATTAACACTTCCGCTAAACTACTCCGGGGAATGGTTTGACCTTCCACCTGATCCGGTTGAGCGCCCCAACAGGTATTGAATACCGCCAAGGTTACCTGATTCCGAACTAAGACTTGAGCGAGTTCCGTACCGTTAATTGGTGCATCCGGACTGAGAAATAATAAACCCCCATCTGGAGCAGGTTCACCATGACCCGCATAGAAAAGGATATTGTAACCTCCTGTGTCTAAAGCGGCAATTAAGTCAGCGGGTGTTGGCTGTAGCAGCTTTTCCACAAAACAGGGAACGGCTGTGGGGTTGAACTTTTGACACGATTGGAAGGCATTTTCTAGAACCGTTGCCTCTTGTTCAAGCTGTAAGCGAGCCGCTGACTGATCACCCCCGGAACGGTGGACATCTTGTCCAAATACGAGCAGGATATTCAGGGCTTGATCATGGCGGATCAGCGGTTTGAGAGAGTCAACATTACTCGTCGTGCGGCTAAACAGTAGTTGAGTAGACAGAGAAATCGCGGGTTTGCCTGCCATTTCTTGCATAATTTCCCAGGGGAGGGGAATCAAGTCAGGATGTCGAATTTCCAAGCGCACGCGCAGAGATTTATTTTGTCCCCGGGCAATGCCCCGACTTTCTGCCAACGTTGTTTGAATGGAACCCGCAAACAGCCAATTCCACAAGTCTATGCCCAACTGCTGCATCAGCCGTCCCCCGTAGCTAGTCGTCTGCGGTGTAGCGTTTTCGCTTTGGGGGGATAGGGTTGGGGTTGGTGTAGGCGTAGGCGTCAAGGGATTAGGTAGGGGTAATAAGGGGGGCAAATTACCCGTAGAAAACATTTGTTGCCAAGCCAACCAAGTCTGAGTCAAAGTGGGAGACCAAATCGAGTCATGATGAACATAACCCCCAGGATAAGGAGCTTCAATGACCCACACGGCAAAGTTATCTGCCCCAGCCGTAGACAGACGTGCGATCGCTAAACTGAGGCAAGGAGTTTCGATATCAGACATTCAACGCCCAGATGTAGAGCAACATTATCAGTTTGTGATAAGTGACAGACCAAATCAGAATCAATCAGACTCGACTGTTGTCCCCTGTCCTCTGCGATCCCTATTTTAGGTCTTAGGGTCAGTTCAAACTCAGACAGCACAGGAGAGTCGTCAGGAGTTGGGGAGTAGCCAAGTTGATCCTTATACAATATGGTACACGGATCACGATGGTTGAAAGCCCATGCTCGTTTCAGCCGTGGATTTGTCAATAGTCTGGTCTAATCGTTGCTCTGATGACTTTGCCTGGGACGTCGCCAAGTAGGATGTGGGAGTAGGGTGTAGGGGAGCGGGATTGAATGATGCCTTGATAATTCAGACAATATGTGTATTTTGGGTATGTTTTAAATGTTGCTCAAAAAAAATATGATAGAGTTTACAACTAAGAAATATTCTTTGGTGGCGAAATTGAATTAATCCTAACCATTAGCTGTTCTATTGGCGTCAACAGCACGGTTTCCAGAACCTTGCTCAGACTCCGCCTTGCGTCTCAATCGTTCTCCGATTCCGATTCTAACCTTTGCTGCTGAATCTGAAACCGTTTAAGCCGAGCTTCTAAATCAGCACAAATACCTTTGACTTCTTCTAGATCGCTAGGAAGTAAATGGTTAGACAAAACTTGGAATACCTGTTCTAAATCTACATCGTAATTGAGCAAAAGTAAGAGAATATCATTTTCATAAATACTCACTCGGTCGAACTTACCTTGTCGATAAAGAGAAGGCAACGCATAAAATTTGAGAATAACTAACCCTTCCACATCGACACAACGAATCCAGCGATCGCCAAACTGTCTAACTGTGGCAAATTGCTGACTAATTTGAGAAAACAGTTGATTATGCGTTAATAAAATATCAACAATTAACTGCTGAAACCTTCCTCTAATAAAATCTTTGTTTTCTTCAGCAATAGCAACCTCAGGTAATGCTTCTAACTCAGAACGGGAGAGAATTAAATCAATATCTTGGGTATTTCGTCCCTCCACATAACTTAATAATGCCACTCCCCCAACTAACAAATAGTTAATGTTTCGCTCAGACAAAGTATTGAATAAGTTGTCGATGATCTGCTCAAAGTTCTCTAAATTAGACATTCCTTGATGCCAGTTTTTTAGGTCGAATAAAATTCCATTTATGATGATTTCGCTGATTGCTACTGTCATAAAATAAAACCATTTTAAATTTTATATTATCATGACTAGGACTTACACTTGGGAGCATGTTAGGGAAAGCACAAAATGTCCGTAGGGGTACGACATGTCGTGTTCCTACAGATATGTCGTGTTCCTACGGAGAACTGAGGGAAGGCGTTAAAGCATCAGATTCAGGCGCCGTTGCACATACGCCTTTTTGTGCCAATGTTGGGTTAACATTTAAGTCAACATTTGAGCGAATATTAACAACTTTTATCCAACCCCTCTCTCCTGGCTGCACCTGAGGATAAATGTTGCGGCGCCGTTTGGCGTCCGCTAGGGTAGGGGATGCTGGAGCGGTCTGTATCGATTGCGTCTCGGCGTTTTCCGTCCCCGTCGAACACACTCTCAATTTCAGCCAATCCTCTTCCCCAGAATCGGACGATTGCCGAATCACTTGCAAGACACTCCCTCTGGGAACTAACCGAATGGGTGAGAGATTTTCCTCCGGAGGATTTAATCGGAGTAGCAACGGAACATCTTGTCCTTGGGAATTCGTAATCGTTGAGCGAGTCACCCGCATCAGCGCCAAGTTTTCCAAGGACGAAACCGTTTCCGGCGTTGGCGTTGGACTAGCGGTTGGAGATGGCGTCCCCGACACGGATACTGGGGCATCAGAATTAGAACTCTGCCTCACAAATCCTTGAAGCCAACGCCGAGGCAATAATAGGTAAGCTAGTCCTGCACCCACGACCAAAAGTACAACAATTGCCAACATAAGTCCCCAAGGACGCCGTTTGGGTCGGGTCAAGGGTTGGGTTTTCATTTTGGAAGGGACAATGGTGGTCGTCGCTGGGGTTTCCGATGGCGTTTCCGTTGTCGGTAAAGGCAACGATTCCGGCTGAGGCGGCGCAAGTTCTGTTGGTGCTGTTTCCGCTGATGCCGTTACCTGACAATAGAGCAGCGCCAACGTAACATTATCATGACCATTTTGCCGATTTGCTATTTCGATGAGATGGTCAGCGGCGGTTTGCACATCACGCTGTCCGTCCAGAATCGGCAGAATTTCGGTTTGCCAGTATTGTTCCACTCGGTCATGGTCACTGAGACCATCGGAACAGAGAAGAAACACACTATCTTCGTCCAGGATAAATCGCTGGGTGGTTGGATGTAATGTGTTAGACGATGCCATGCCCAAAGCCTGGATTAATGAGCCAGAAGTCGGCTGTTGCACAGCATACCGATACAAGGTGTAACCCAATCGCACTTCACGGGAGGCTAGATCATCATCTTGGGTAATTTGATGGCATCCTTGGCGCGTTACCCAGTAGACGCGACTGTCCCCGACATGGGTGATATATATTTCATGGGCGCTGGTTTGAGCCATGACCAGGGTTGTACCCATCCGCTGTCGCTCAGAGCGATGTTCGCTATCATTTTGCTGGCTGATGGCGTCATTAGCGGCACAGGCGGCTTGTTCAAGTTGTAGCGTCAGATGGGTTGGGTTCCAATGGTCGCGATCAAAATGGAGGCGTTCCACTTGCTCTCGCAAAACATTGATGGCTAATCCCGAAGCTACTTCCCCCCCTTCATGTCCGCCAATCCCATCACAGACGATCGCTAAGGCATTTTCATCGGTTGAGCGACTCCATAGTTGTCCAATGGGTGGGTAACAAGCATCTTCATTGTGGCGGCGAACTGGACCCGAATCCGTACCTGTAAAAATCTGATAATGACGCGATTGCCCTTGCCCACAGTCTTTGATTCCCTGATCAAGCAGTCCCACCAGTTGTTCGGCGGTGCGAATTTTTCCTTGGGTCAATTGATCACAGAGTTGCCCGAAAAACTTTTTTATGACCGAGGAGGCGTCAGGTTGGAGTTGAGACCAGCACTGACCCAGTTGTTTAAGCGTTGGTGCGGCGGGTTCATCTCTCTGAAGTTCCAGTAGATGCAGAATAGAGGATTCTGGACGCAGCCAATCGAGATTGAGTAAACTTGTCGCCACTCGTTCACTGCTTAAGGGTTGCCACAGGTTCGCGATTTGCCACAACCAGTTGAGTTGGCGTATTGCTGTCGCCTCTTGCCAAACGGTTCTCAGGGGAGGAAAGAGTTCTCCTTGAGTCCCAGCCGTATCGGTTTCCAGAATCGGCGCATCTTCCAAGAGCCAGATTTCTGAATCTTGGCGTCTTTCACCGCCTGTCAGTCGCCCATAGACTTGGGGAATATGTAAGCGATAGGGAGAGAGTCTTAAATAGGGCAACAACTCCTCCGGAATCTCTTGAGGGGTATCCGGTGGTGTTGCTGGTTTTGTATCCAGTACAATCCGTTCCCTGACCAACACATAACGGTTGGCAATTAGCGATTCGGGCTGATAAGCTTCTATCCCCGATCCTAGCGCCCACAGATAACGCCGCTTCAAGGGCGTGCGACAGTTCTGACAAAACTTATTGACAGGGGGATTGGCAGCCTGACAGCGGTAGTTAGGGCAGTGAAGGGTTGCTGCAGGATTGTCCATGGAAAAACTCTTGGCTACATCTAGCTAGGGGTAATTGGGCGGTTGAAGTCGCACTGCCGCGATCGCAATGCATATCCATTATGGGATCATTGAAATAAGCCTACTGATTACAAATTCTAGCGTCTGATTTGAGAAGCCGTTCACTCATTGGAGGGATAAATGGTGGCAACCGACTCGGATTCTTGATCGGGTTGGCGATTTTTCAACTCAAGGTAACTCTGCCGCAAGAGACGGGGCCACAGCCATAAAAAGTAAAACCACCAAACCAAAATGGGGGTAGCCACTATCAGGGTTATCCAGGGCGTTTTGGCTAGCATCCAACTCCCCGCGATGATTACGATTCCGGTCAGGAGAATCGACCACGGTTGACACCACCACGGTTTATAATTCCAAGGATTCAAGGGATCTTTGACAGACAATAGTTGCCTCTAGGGGAAAAAATAACTTTATTTATACTACTTTTTTTGGACTTAGATATAGCGTGGGACTTATGGTTCCTCCCCCAAACGCCCATCATTATCTTAGACAATATGCCTAAGCCCGATTATGACACCTCCGATGATCACTCCTTTGAAGAGCTGAACTCCCCTGCGAGTGTTGAAATGAAACAGCTTATGGAGCAAATTGAGAACTCCCATGACCTATTGTACAAAATGATTAACTTGGAAATGTGGGCATTAGCCGAAACGATGGATGAGTTTATCCCAGGTTTTTGGAGTCGTTTTTTGGAAAATCGTCGTTTAACCCTCAAACAATTCCTGCAGAACAATTCTCACTCTAGAAAGAGGTAAATCACCCCATAGATTTTCTAGGATCAAACTAGACAGGCAAAGTACAAGGAGCTTTTTATGAATAAGCCAGAACGCCCAGATACCCATGATACGCTCAATCCCGGTGATAAGGTATCGCCAGAGGAGCAAACCCTGGAACAAAAATCTGAGAAAGTCGCGGTTGATGCTCCTGATATTACCGGTGATCACATTGAAGTCCCAACCTACTTCAACGTGAAAGACGAAAATGGGCAAGAAAAAGCCTTACACCATGTTGAGGATGCTGAAGAAATTTCTGATGTCATTCGCCAAGCACGCACCGATGAACAAGGCAATCGCACTTGGCGTTAGAGTTGGACTTATGAGTCCTGAGACACGACCTGGGGCAATCCCATGCTATAGTTCATTACCCGACACTCCAGGTTGTAGCTAATTTCACCATTTTGCAGGAGCGATCGCATGTAATGCTCTAAATCCGAGCCGATGCGGCGAAGATTATACTCAGTCAAATCTTCACCGCTATAGGCTTCTACAAAATCATCAAACTTACGATAGATTTTTTGCAGGGCATCTTCACTCCAATTAAATTCATTATCGGGGTCAACGTCTAGTGTTAAAACGTTGTCACTCTCAACTAATTCGCTGTTTAGCACCTCGGCAGCGTAGATGCGAATGTGACGAGTTGTCGATTTAAGCAGCATGGAAACCCTCCTAGTCTGGGCTATATTTTACCTTAATAATTGTAAATCTTTGTAAATACACTGCCCCCATTATTCCTTAAAGCCAGAATATTGGCTCAATATGCCCCATTGGTGTCAATTTAAGCCACAAACCGAGGTTTTCACCTTAAGTTGACACCAATGAATATGCCCTAACCCCTACCCCCTATCTACCAATCAGGTAGCCTGTCATCCCTGAAGTAGGTGGGATTCTTGTGTCCTAGAGCGCTGGACGGTAAATTATAACAGTCAGCCCTAGCGACATAATCCATAGCTTAACCCAATATGCACGATTCGATGGATGATATCGCCAAACAAGCTCACCAAGGCAGTGTGGCGGCGATAATTCAAATTCTGAATCAACAGTTAGCCGATGATCGCGTCAGAACCCGAGCGGTTTTTGCGGATGGCGTGTTGCACCTGTTGTGTGAAGCACCTGTCGCCGAACCCCTGGAGCGCTCTGTTCTCGTCAACCACATCCAAAAAATCCTGGAAGATATTGCGCCGCGTAACATTCGCCGGGTAAACATCAACAGTCGTATTGTGCAAGAGCAACAACTGCTATGGTTAGAAGAAATCAGCCGTAATCCAGACCATCTTTTATGGTCTCAAGAAATCGTACTGAGTAAGCCTAACCTGCTTCAGCAAGGGATAAAGGCATTCAAATCTTCTAAAACTGAACCAAAGAAGAAAACTCAGCTTCCCCAGGTATCCTCCCGCAAAGTTAAGGAAAACCCTCGTTTCCAGCGCCGTTTTGTTGGTGGTATTAGCGTTCTTGTTCTCCTACTTTTAGCAGGTTGGTTGGTTTACGATCGCTTAATTCCCTCTCCTTACGCCAGCACCACTTCTCAAGAACCAACTCCTCCCCCCATACCTGTCTCACCTTCACCACCAACACCCTCAACAACCGCAACACCTTCCGATCCCTTTACCGAAGCGGTTCGGATCGCCATTGAAGCTGATGCTGAGGGAAAAACGGCGAATACAGCCGCTCAGTGGTTAGATATAGCAGCGAGGTGGGAGAAAGCATCAACTCTGATGAGTAGCGTTAACCCGGATCATCCCCGTTATGAAACCGCTAGAGATCGGGTTATCCTTTATCGCCAAAACAGTCAACTGGCTCAACAGCAGGCAAAACAGAGACAGTCGCAGTAGTGGTCATTTGTCTTATGTCATTTGTCCTTCGTTTATTGGTGTGAATGAAGAGACATAAGCTTATGATCTCATCCACCTTGCTCCGGGGACGCGACATTTCTCTCAAAAAATATGAACTCTGTTGGTATATCCCTCGTCAGAACGGGAATACTAAGTACGACCATCTATCTTTGAGCCAGTTGTATCAGCAGCAACCGTTTCAAAAATCCATCCTTTGACTGATGTCTGGAGACTAATCCGAAAATTAATCCCTAAGCCTTGTAGCACTTGGGGAAAGCAGGTGAAACGTCGGATATGTCTTCTACTAAAACTGTTGTCGCCGTTCTCACCTAGGAGCATAGAGGTATTCACTCATGCATTACCCGCCTTCATCCAGTCCACTGGGACAACAGATTATTTCAAGGATCATTGCTAGTCCCAATCCACAGACGTTATTGGCGAGTATTGCCCAGGTATTAGGTGAGGCGTTTCAGGTTGATTGTTGCTTAATTGCAGCGCCCTCCCCAGAAACCGCAATCCCCCAATTGGGATTATGGTATGCCGAGGGCGGCTCCAAGCTACAACCTCAACCGCAAAACCTAGGGCAATACCTCTGGTTGACTGGGGTGGAAAAACCTTTGGCAATTCGGGATATTCAGGAGTCTGATCTGGAGTTAGCCGATCAACGGTGTTGGGATTGGCTCCCGGTTAGGGCAGTGTTGAGGCTTTATACCTGGTGTCAATCCAGGATCAATGGGATGATCGTGTTAGGGCGATCGCAGCCTTATGATTGGACAATACAGGACAAACAACGGTTAAGTGAGGTGGCTGAATCTGTAGCCGTTGCCATCGCTCACGTTCAGCTTACCCAGCAGGTAGATCAGTCTAAACGATACCAGACGCTGCTTTCCCCATTCAGTCAGTTTATCCAGAGCGATCGCAATCTCGATGAGACAATGGCAAAAGTGGTTGCTAGTACCACTCAAGCACTTCAGGCAGATCGGGGTTGGCTACTGCTGTTTAATGATAATCATGCTCTCGATCAACCGCATCACGATGGCAAGCATCAGCCACCAATTGAGGTTAAAGTTGTCGCTGAATGGTGTACCCCTACGCTTGATCAATCAGTTCAGCTAAACTCCCAACGATTACTCAATCAATCCTTCCGGTTATCCGAGTCTTACTTATGCCAAACAGCTTGGAAACAAACACCTGAACCGATTGCGATCGCGGATTGGGCAAATACTCCAATCAGAACTCAAGAAATCTCCCTATTTGAGGAGGCGATTAGCCATGGAGTGTTAATGGTTTCCCTGTGTCACACCTTTAGCAATGGTTCTCAACATCTGAAACGGTTGGGATTTTTGGTTGTCCAACAGGATCAGCCCCGTTTATGGCAAGGGGATGACATTGAATGGATCAGATGGGTGGCGACGCAACTGAGTGAGTTGATTCACGAGCATCAAAACCAACAGCCAGAACCCTCCCGCCTTAACCATCACTCGGTTCAGCCATCCCCCTGTTTAACCGTTCCCGCTCAGTTACATCAAAGCATCCGCCAACAGGTGGATCAGCTTCAGGAATTAAATCAGCTTAAAGAAGAATTCATTAGTACCATGAATCATGAGCTGAGAACCCCGTTAACGGCGATGAGTCTGGCAATTCGTATGTTACGCCAACCCAAACTCCCCGCCAAGCGTCGGCAAAAGTATTTAGACATTCTTGAGCAACAGTGTAATCAAGAAATCGATCTGATTAACGATTTACTTAGTTTACAGCAACTCGAATCCAATCCCGCTTATATCCAGAAGCGATCTATTGACGTAATCCTGCTAATCCAGACATTAGCCCAGGATTTTGAGCAGAAATGGGCGTCGAAGTCATTGACATTGAATCTAGATTGCTCCTTAAACTCGTTGATGATTCACACTGATCCAGAAAGTTTAAACCGTATCCTGCTGGAATTGTTAACCAATGCTGGCAAATATTCCCACCCTGATACAACGGTTTCGCTCAAAGTTGAGTATCACATTCATGCTGCGGTCAATCAGTTGGTGTTAACCTTGACCAATATCGGTGACGGTATATTACCCACTGATATTAACTATATTTTCGAGAAATTTCGGCGCGGTCAAGGAATTACTAAGCAGGCTGTTCCCGGAACCGGATTAGGATTAGCATTAGTCAAGTGTTTAGTCAATCATCTCAATGGCGCAATTGAGGTGGCGAGTCAGCCGTTAGACAATTCACATCAGGCGATGGTTTCATTTACCTTAACTCTACCCGATTAATATACGATTAATATAGCAGTACGCACTAAGGTTAGGACAAATTAAGAAAAATTCAAAATCGCTCAACACCAAGCAACTTGTACTGATCGCAGTTCGACCAAGCTTACTGACCATCGAGGTATAGCAACCGCCATAACGGTTAGGACACATCATTTATGTTATGTAGAGACGCGCCATGGCGCGTCTCTAAGCTGTTCGGCATTTAAACCTTAATATCAATAATGGCGAAATCATTGTAGTGCGTTTAGCGAAGCCATGCCGCAGGCTTTGCATCTTGCTCGCTACCCATTCCCAATTTAAATGCATGACAGCTTACAATGGTGCTATTACCCATTACCCATTACCCATTACCCATTGCCCATTGCCCATTGCCTATTGCCTATTCCCACCACAAAACTGATTCAGCAACCCCTAGTTTAGGCAAATTCGGCTTGTTTTTCTAAGGAAGCTGTCTCATTATTCAATACAGGTAAGGTGACGGTAAAAGTAGTCCCAGCGCCAACTTTGGAGTCTACGTCAATGCTTCCTTGATGCAAATCAACACACTGTTTCACAATGGATAGTCCTAACCCGGTTCCCTTGATCTGACCGACATTTTGGGCGCGGTGAAAGGCAGTAAAAAGGTTTTGTAAGTCTTCAGGGGGAATGCCAATCCCAGAGTCTTGAATGCAAAAACTAACGGTTTTCTGAGCCGAGGTGATCTCAAATTTTACTTCACCGCTATTAGGAGAGTATTTGATCGCATTGCTGAGTAAATTGGTCAGGATATGTCTGAGTAAGTTCATATCCAGATAAGTGTTCGATTCGCCCACAAATTTAAACCGGATCGTCGGTTGAGCATCTCCCGTTTCAAATGACTCCACTATCTCTTGACAAAAGTTGTCTAAATCAACCCAACTGGGATGAAGGGTGAACATACCAGATTCGGCTTTGTTGAGAAATAGCAGATCTTCTAACAAGCACAACATCTGGTCGGCGGCGAGTTGGATTTTTTGGATGTGCTTTTGTTTTTTGGCGTCGCTTAACCGTTCACTATATCGCTCCATGATGTCTGAGGAAGATTTGATGGCGGTTAAGGAATTTCGACCCTCATGAGACACCATGGACACCATTTGCGATTTGTTTTGCTGGTTTTCTTCCGCTTCGATTTTCGCTTGGTTAAGGGTTTTTAACAGGTCATGTTTACGTAGGGCAATTTTAATTGTAGCGCTGAGTTCGTCGGGTTCAATGGGTTTGATAATGTAGCCAAAGGGATCAGTTTGAGTGGCTTTATTGATGGTATCCTGATCGCCATAAGCGGTGAGGTAAATCACGGGAATGTCTAAGCGATCGCGGATTTGTTCGGCGGCTTCAATTCCACTGAGTTCTCCCTCTAAAACAATATCCATTAACACTAAATCAGGCTGCACTTCAGATACGATTTGAATCGCCTCTTCGCCTGAATCAGCAATTCCGGCAACTTGATATCCTAAGTTCTCAATCGTTAAGGAAATCGTGCGAGCTAAGATGATTTCGTCTTCAACGATAAGGATTTGAGGGATGTTCATGATGAAATGTATTATTTTTTACAGAATTTCTTGGCGGGTTGATTTAATCAATACGCTTACCGTAGCTTTACGTATGATTACGGATTTTGTGTTTAACATCTACCTACAGTATGATATCTGATAACTGATCAGAGAAACCGTGAAATTACGGAAAACATCAGTTAATGTCTGCGGAAGGCGGACGGCTGCCTGTGGACGCGGAGTAAGACCAATAGAGGGCAACCTCTGGAGGCATCGGCGAATGAAGCGGGAAATCCCAAAGACGAATAAGACCGTCCTTGTTTTTAAGGAGTTGGAAGCTC